>JANXSB010000167.1 GCA_025352865.1 Chthoniobacter sp.
TCATTGAAACCCCTGGAAGAGGCGATTTCTCGTGTGCAGCAGGGCACCGATCTCACCGCCGCCGAACTTGCAGTTCGACGCCTTCGAGAGGATATGGCCACCGTTGAAGTCGCAGCGAAGAACCTCAAAGCGGCAATCAGAGCGGATCACTACACGAAGCTACCGAGCAAGGGTGGACGCAATGAGAATGAGATTATAGTGGCATTCATCCCAGAAGTTATTGGCTCCGGAGTTTCCATTTACGATGGTACCTACTATCCAGTGCAGTGTTCGGGCGTCGGCATCATTTCTCCAACGAGTGAGACCTATGGGCATGGATTTCCTGTCCTCGATGAGTGGGTTCACGAATGCTTCAAAACGGAGAAGGGGTCTTGTGTTTCATGCGGCGCACCAACAGCGTTCGGACACCCCGTCTGTCACAAATGCTACGAAGCCAAGGGACGGGACTGGCGGAACTTTCTGTGAGATTACTCGAACGCACGGGGTTTCGGCTTAACCTTGAAGTGCAACGATCCGACGCGGCTTTCACGCACGCCAAGGCTGGCAACGATGTTGGTGTCGAGGACGACGATCACTGCCGCGAGGCGCGCACTTCCCGAATGGCTTCGGCGACCACGGCGTCATCGTCCGGCGTGGGCTCGGGCTGCTCGCGGCTGCGTTCGAGTAATGCGGCGCATTGTTCTGGGGTGAGGGGCTGATGCTTGCGCAGAAGGATGGTGCCTTTGTAAAGCTGGACATCCAAGGTGTCTACAGGACGGAGGTGGGCATGCTCGCGCAATTCGGAAGGAAGGGAGATTTTGCCGTCTTCAGTCAGGATCGCATTCATGGCGGGAAGGTAGGGTTTCATCAAAGCCCGTCAAGGGTGCCGGACGCGCGCTATTTGAAGAGGAAATCGACGAGCACGCGGCCGATCCAGCCGAGGAGGTCGGGGAGATCCCAGCCGTCGGGCATGGAGCGGCCGGTGGGTGGTGGGTTGTCGATGCTGGCGACGGGTGTGGGGCGGTGGCGGCGCTTTTCGGTCTCCCAGTGCTGGAGGTCGCGGGCGCGGGCGGCTTCGAGGCCGCCGGCGCGGATGAATTCGACGATGCGGCGGAGTTCGTCGCGGTCGAACCAGGAGCCGTGGCCGCGGCACACGTCGATGATGACGCCGGAGCGCTCGGAGAAGTTGATGCGGTTCATCAGCGTGCGGCAGACGGGGCAGGGGCGGTAGCGGACTTCGTCGAGGGTGGTGAGGAGCGGGGTGGCGAGGGGATCGGGCGTGGCGCCGCCGAGGACGGCGGCCTGCTGGTCGCGGTCGGCGCAGATTTGCTGGAAGGTTTCGACATCGACCCAGAGGCCGTCGCAGCGCATGCACTCGTGGACTTTCGAGGTGCCGAGGGCGAGGGCCTGGAGGTCGATTTTGCAGGAGGGGCACTGGCGCTGGATGTCGTCGGGCTCGGCGAGGCGCGCGGCTTTCTCGCCGCAATGCGGGCAGAATTTTGCGCCGAGGAAAAGCATGCCGTAGCACGAGGGGCAGGCGATGGTGGCGAGGCGCGCGTGGCAGTGCGCGCATTGCGTGGCGTCGGTCGCGGCGGACGCGCCGCACATGGGGCAGTTGAGCGTGCCAGCTTCCATTTAGTCGGTGTGTTTGGGTGCGCGGATGGTGCCGGCTTCGAGGTCGCGGGCGCGGCGCTCGACGATGCCGGTGGCGACTTCCTCGACCATCTGCTCGAGCAGCAGCCGGAGGTGCGAGCCGGCGCGGTAGTCGGCGGGCGCGATGTGGCGGACGCGGTCGGCGTGGGTGGAAAGCTGGTAGCACTTCTTGAAGGAGGAGCGCGAAGGATCGGCGGGATTATAGACGGCGATGGCGTGGCCGCCGTGCTGGCGGACGACGGTGAAGCAGGGGACATCGGTGGGGCCGTCGCCGATGTAGATCATGTGCTCGAAAGGCACGGGCCGCAGCTCGGCGGGCATGTGGTCGTTCACGTCCTGCGTGTAGTCGAGCATGCCTTTGTTGATGCGGAAAAGGAACTGCGTCTTCTGCGTGTGGGAGATGGCGCGCTTGGGGAAGCTGATGCGGCCGTCGCGGTCCTCGGCGAATTCGCAGCCGAAAATCGCGCGCACATGCGGGGCGATGCGCGAGCCTTCGATGAGCACTTTGAGCCCGCTGGAGATGATGTAGTGCTCGACGCGGATGCCGTGGGCCTCGTGCTGCGCGGTGAGGAGGCCGGTGCGGAATTCGTCGAACATCTCGGGGAGGCCGGGGAAGAACTGCAGGCCCGCGCCGAGTTCGCGGAGGCGGGCGTTGGTGGGGCGGTCGATGTCGAGGTAGTCGAGGAGCGCTTTCATGTAGGCGAGCTCGTTGTCGAAGCCTTGGGCTTTGACGAGGTCGTGGCAGCGCGACCAGAATTTTTTGGCGTCGATGCCGAAGGTGGGGAAGAGCACCTCGTCCTGCATGTAGTTGGGCGAGAGGGTCTGGTCGTAGTCGTAAACGATGGCGATGGTGTTTTGCGGGGAGCTCATGGTTTGGACGGGATTGACGGGATTAAACGGGATTGGGGAAAGCAGGAGGCGGATGCGCGGAGTCGGATGTGCCGTCATCCAATCCCGTAAAATCCCGTTAATCCCGTCAAAAATTATCCGAGAAGGTTTGCGAGCGCGGGGGCGAGTTCGGGAAATTGGAAGCGGAAGCCGTGGTCGGCGGCGGCTGGGAGGACGCGTTTGCTGTCGAGGAGTTCGTGGGAGAAATCACGGAGCGCGGCGCGGAGGAGGAAGGCGGGGACGTGGAAAAAGGCGGGGCGGTGGAGGGTTTGCGCGAGGGCTTTCGTGAAGTCGGCGTTACGGGCGGGCCACGGGGCGGAGCCGTTGAGCGGGCCGCGGATGTCGAGGTTTTCGATGGCGAAGAGGGCGAGCTGGGCGAGGTCGTGGAGATGAATCCAGGACATCCACTGGCGGCCATCACCGAGCGGGCCGCCGAGGCCGAGTTTGAAAATGGGGGTCATCGGCGCGAGCGCGCCACCGTGCTTTCCGAGGACGAGGGCGGTGCGGAGGGTGACGATGCGCACGCCTTCTGCGCGGTGCGCCTCGGCTTCCCACGCCTGCACGGTTTCGGCGAGGAAGCCGGTGCCGGCGGGCGAGGTTTCGGTGAGTTCCGTTTCGCCGCGGTCGCCGTAGAAACCAATGGCCGAGCCGCTGAGCAGGACTTCGGGTTTGTCGCGCGCGGCATTGATGGCCTCGACGACGCGGCGCGTGCCGAGCACGCGGCTCTCGGTGATGCGCCGCTTTTTCGCCGCCGTCCAAAGTCCGACGACGGGCTCGCCGGCGAGATGGATGAAGGCTTCGCAGCCGGTGATGTCCGGCGGCGCATCAAGCGAGAACGCGCGCATTTCACAGCCGGGAATTTTCCGCGACGGATCGCGCGTGAAGGCGATGATCTCGTGCCCGCGTCGCAGCGCGAGGTCGATGATCTTTCCGCCGATGAAACCGGTCGCGCCGGTCAGGCCGATGTGCATTTGGGAGTTAGCATTTGGGTCGCACACGCGTTTGGGCACGCCGATATTCTCAATGTTAACTCTTGGGAATCGGTATCCCGACCATCACCACGACGACGATGAGAATGGTCCATCGCGCTTTCATTCCGTCGGTTTCGATGCGGGATGTGCCAGGCTTATTCGTTGAGCAAAATCTCCGCAGCCTGCGCCACGTCTTTGTCGCCGCGGCCGGAGAGGTTCGCGATGAGGATCTCACCGGCGCGCATTTGCGGCGCGACTTTCAAGACGTGGGCGATGGCGTGGGCGCTTTCGAGGGCGGGGATGATGCCTTCCGTGCGCGAGAGGCGCTGGAAGGCGTCGAGCGCCTCGGCGTCGGTGGCGTAGTCGTAGGCGATGCGGCCCTGGTCGCGGAGGTAGGCGTGCTCGGGGCCGATGGCGGCGTAGTCGAGCCCGGCGCTGACGCTGTGGGTGAGCTGGATTTGGCCGTCGTCGTCGGCGAGCAGATACGTTTTTGTGCCTTGGAGGACGCCGAGTTTGCCGCCTTGGAAACGCGCGGCGTGGTCGCCGTCGCGGATGCCGCGGCCACCGGCTTCGACGCCGATCATGCGGACGCCGTCGTCTTTCAAGAAGGGCCAGAAAAGGCCGATGGCATTGCTGCCGCCGCCGACGCAGGCGACGAGCAAATCGGGCAGACGCTGTTCGCGTTCGAGGATTTGGCGGCGCGCTTCATCGCCGATGACGCGGTGAAAATCGCGAACCATCATCGGGTACGGATGCGAGCCGAGGGCGCTGCCCAATATGTAATGCGTGCTGCGGACATTCGTGACCCAGTCGCGCATGGCCTCGTTGATGGCCTCTTTCAAAGTCGCCTGCCCCGCGATGACGGCGACGACCTTCGCGCCGAGGAATTTCATCCGCGCGACATTGAGCGCCTGCCGCTCCATATCGACCGCGCCCATGTAGATCACGCACTCCAGCCCCGCGCGTGCGCAAACGGTGGCGGTGGCGACGCCGTGCTGGCCCGCGCCGGTCTCGGCGATGATGCGCTTTTTTCCCATGCGCTGCGCGAGGAGGATCTGGCCGAGGGCGTTGTTGATTTTGTGTGCGCCGGTGTGGAGCAAATCCTCGCGCTTCAAATAAATCTTCGCGCCGCCGAGCTGCTGGGTGAGGCGCTCGGCAAAGTAGAGCGGCGTGGGCCGGCCAGCGTATTCGTGGAGGAGCCACGCGAGCTGCTTTTGAAAAGCCGCGTCCTCGCGCGCGGCGAGGTATTCGGCGGTGAGATCGTTGAGGGCGGTCATCAGCGTCTCGGGGACAAACATGCCGCCGTACGGGCCGAAGTGGCCGTGGGCATCGGGCAGCGAGGTGAGGTCGGTCATAGGAGCGCGGAGCGTAGGCGCGGGGCCGGGGTGGGGCAAACGGGTTTTGCGCGCTTCACACACCGCGCCAGACGAGCCACGCCCAATTCGCGGCGATGGTCGCGATTGCGGCGATGCGCGCACTTTTTCCGGCCCACGCCGGCCACTCCTCGCCACGCAGGCGCGGCAGCCGCAGCGCGAGCACGGTCGCGGCGTAGAGGTCGTAGAGCGCCATCGCGACGAACGCGCAAAACGCGAGCGGATTGATCGCGAACGCCGCGCCGAAATCGCCGCCGAGCGCGAAGCGCAAGCAGCGCGTGGCACCGCACGTCGGGCACGCGCAGCCAGTCAGCTCATGGAGCGGGCACGCCGGCAGAGGCAGGCCGGACCGCAGCCAGAGCCACGCGAGCGCGAGACTCGCCAGCGAGACGCCGAGCCAGATCGCTTCGTGGTCGGTTTCGCCGGGCCGCAGACGCCGCCAGATCATGTGTGCAGGCTGCTCAGACGGCTAGTGATGCACTCCCTGCGCGCTCAGCGCCATGCCGATGATCGCCCCGTAAAACAGCCCGATCCCAATGCAGCAAACCGCCACCGGGAGCAGCACCGCGCAGACCGCGCGACCGCCGCTGATACCGTGCGTTTTCGCGAGCGCCATGCACAGGCACACGAGCCCCCAGATGCCGCCGATGGATGCTCCGCACGCCGGGATGACCTGGAAAAGCGCGACCGATCCCATGACGTAGCAATAGGTGCGCAGCGTGGTCTCGAAGCTCTGCTTCGCACCGCTGCAGATCATCAGCGAGAGGTGCAGCACACCCGAGTAGATGAACGTGCCGAGCAGGATGAACAACGGCAGCATGACCGCCATCCCGATCCAGAAAAACGCGCCGCCATTGTCGATGAAAGTCTCGAACGCCTTGCGCATTTCCGGCGGCAGCGCCGGGTTGGCGAGGAAGGTGTGGACGGTGCCGTAAAAATAAACGAGCCCGGCCAGTCCGCCGATCCAGCGCAGCAGCACCATGTAGCCGAGCGGCGTGCCCAGCCCGCCGTCGCGTTTCATGGTTTCAAAAGTGCGGTTCGGATCGAGCAGCACCGCTTTGATCGTCTGCCAGATCGCCGGGAAAAAACCGAGCTGCGCGCGCTGCTCCCACGCGGGGCCGGTGCGCTCGCCGTCGCCGGTGTCCGGCAGCTCGCCGCCCTGCATCACGCCTTGCACGAGGCCCGCTTTCGCCTCGGCGGAGTACGGTTTTCCATCGAGATACACGATCTGCGACGGTGGGAAAAAACGCCCCGTGGCCGTGCAGCGAATCCACCCCTCCGGCACGCTCTCCGCGCCCGCACCGCCGGCGGCACGCGCTTTCCCCAGCGGCTGCCAGTCGGCCATGCCCTCGCACCAGACGAGCGTGCTGAGCGTGATCGTTCCGCTCGCGAGCAGACGGTCGAGTTCGGCCTCGGGAATCGGGCCCTGGCGTTGTCCGCCTTGATCGTAATACCAGTTCATGTTGCTCCTTGTTCTGTGGTTTGGGGTCTTCTAGTTTTCGCGCCCTTATGCGACGCGAATCCGCAGTGAAGATGAAGCCCCTCCGCGAGTAAAACGGAAACCGCATGTCCGTCTCGCTCCCGGTTCCTCCGTCCTTCGTCGCGTGTCCCGCCTGCGGATTCGCGCTCCCGCTCGATGCGCTGGCGCACGGCGGCGAGTCGCCGTGTCCGCAATGCCGCGCCCGTCTGAGCGCCACGCTTTTCCCCACGTTCTGGACGCCCGCGCCCGCAGCGCCCGGCCTCGCGGATCACGCCGGCGACGGCGAGGCCGTGTGCTTTTTCCATCCGCAAAACCGCGCCGCGCTGACGTGCGAACGCTGCGGGCGCTTCATCTGCACGGTCTGCGACATGCCGCTCGGCGCGCGTCATCTTTGCCCCACGTGCCTGACCAGCGGGCTCGGCGGGGAAAAGCTCCCCGAGCTGGTGGTGCGCCGGTTTTTATGGGCCGACACTGCGCTGCTCACGGGCCTCCTGCCGCTCGTCGCCGGGCTGTTTGTCTGGCCGGGGTTCATCGTCACCGGCACGGCGGCGATCTTCTGCGCGCTCTTCGGCTGGAAGCGGCCCGGCAGTCTCCCGCGCGGACGCCGCCACTGGGTCGCGGTGCTCGGCCTCATCCTCGGCGTGCTCCAGCTCGCGTTCTGGTTCGGCATGCTTTTTCTTTTCACGAACTCGTCGTTCTGGGCGAAAACTTTCCGATGAACTCCGCCGCGCCCGCGTATCAAAAACTTCCCGGCCGCAGCATCGCGTTCAGCGGCATCGGCCGGCTCTGGCTCGGGGAGGATCATGTGCTCGAGGCTGAGTCGCTGCTCGTCCACGAGCGCTACCGGCGTTTCTTTTTGAAAGACATGGCCGCCATCGTCGTGCGGCGCACGAAGGCGCGGATGTGGTGGAACGTCGCGCACGGCGTGCTCGGCTTTGGCGGTGCGGCGCTCGCGGGCGGGCTATGGTGGTGGGGCACGTTTGTGAAAGAGCAGGAGCCCCGTGTCGTGCTCTGGGTTTTCGCCGGCATGATCGCGCCCTTCGCGCTTTTTTTTCTCATCCTGTTTCTCATCAATTCCCTCCTCGGCCCGACGTGCCGCTGCCACGTCCAAACCACCGCCGCAGGCGCGCACGCGCTCGCCGCACCCACGCGCCTGCGAGCCGCGCGCCGCGTCCTCGCGCGCCTTACGCCGCTCATCGAGGCCGCGCAAAAAATGAACGCACCAACGCTGCCCACGGAGGTCGGGACTTCCGCAGAATGACCACGCTCGCCTCCCAGCGCTGCCTCCATCACGACACCCGCGAAGCCATCGCGCGCTGCCCGGAGTGCGGACATTTTTTCTGCCGCGAGTGCATCACCGAGCACGACGAGCGCGTCATCTGCGCGTCGTGTTTGAAAAAGATCGCGCACGCCGCGGAGCAGCCGGCGCGGCGTCTGTGGAGCCTCTGGCCCGTGCTGCAAGGCGGGAGCGGACTCATGCTCGCGTGGCTTATTTTCTACGTCATCGGCCGCATCCTCCTCGCGCTGCCGGATTCCTTTCACGACGGCACGATGTGGCAGATCGATTTCTCCGCCACCCAGGACGAATGAAACGCCGCGATCTCCAGCGCAGTGGCCGGCCCGCGAGCGATCTCATGGAGGAAGCCGTGCGCCTGCTCCGCGCCGCACCGCTCTCCGCATGGCTCGCGTATTTTGTCGGCACCGTGCCATGCATGCTCGGCGCGCTTTATTTTCTGTCGGACATGAGCCGCAGTGCCTACGCGGCCGACCGCCTCGTGCAGTCGTCCGTGGCGATGGGCACCGTCTGGCTGTGGATGAAATGCTGCCAGGCCGTCTTCACCTGCCGCCTCCGCGCGGAGCTGCTGCTGCTCGATCCGCCGTGCTGGACGCCGGGCCGCCTCGCGCGCCTCGCCGTCGCGCAAATCGCCATCCAGCCCATCGGCCTCATCGTGCGCCCGCTCGCGCTAATTCTCGCGATCCCGTACATCTGGACGGCGACATTTTTTCAAAACGTCACCGTCCTCGGCGACGGCGAGCACGGCGGCGTGTGGGCGCTGTGCCGGCGGGCCTTCGCGCAGTGCCTGCGCTGGCCGCTCCAGATGCACCTCGCGGCCGGGCTGCTCAAGGTGTTCGGCTTTTTCGTGTGGCTGAATATCCTCATCGCCATGTTCACCGCGCCGCAGCTCGCGAAGATGTTTTCCGGTGTCGAGACGCAGTTCACGCAGAATCCGATGGGCCTCATCAACCCGACCTTTTTCGCCGCCTCCTTCGCCGCGCTCTACCTCTGCCTCGATCCGCTGCGCAAGGCGGTCAACGTCCTGCGCTGCTTCTACGGCAGCTCGCTCCGCACCGGCGAGGATCTCGAGGTGCAGCTCAAAGCCGTACGCCGCACTGCCGCGCTCGCCGTGGGCGTGATTCTTTTCCTCGGCACACTCGCGCCGATGCCCGCGCGTGCCGCGATGCGCGAGGAGCCAAAGGTCAGCTCCACCGAACTCAGCCAGTCTCTCGACGACGTGCTCGTGCGCCGCGAGTACTCTTGGCGCGCGCCGCGCGACCTCACCGCGCTGACCGAGGACAAATCGTGGTTTGGAAAGCTGCGCAAAGATTTCGGCGCATGGGTGGAAGGCTCCATGAATCAGACCAAGCGCTGGTTCGCGCGGATGATGAAAAAGGCCGCCGACTGGCTTTTCCCCGACAAGGAATATTCCGCGCGCGACAGCTCCGGAATGATGAGCTGGTTCAGCAATGTGCGCCTCATCACGATCGTCCTGCTCATCGTCGCCGCGATCGTCCTCATCGTGCTCGTCACGCGCCGCCGCTTGCCCGTCACCGCCGCGGTCGCCGAGCCCGTCGCGCCGCTGCCGGACTTGAATGAGGAGCACGTCACCGCCGACCAGCTCCCCGAGGACGGCTGGCTCCAGCTCGCCCGCGAACTCGTGCAAAGCGGCCAGCTCCGGCTCGCCCTGCGCGCCTCGTATCTCGCCAGCCTCGCGCATCTCGGCCACCGCGATTTCATCCGCCTCGCGCGCTACAAATCCAACCACGACTACGACCGCGAACTCCGACGCCGCGCCCGCGCCAACCCCGAACTGCTCACTGCCTTCGACCGCAATCTCGACGCCTTCGAGCGCGCCTGGTACGGCGAGCACGAGGTCACGCCCGAGACGCTCGGCGACTTCTCGCAAAACCTCGAACGCATCCGCGCATGCTGAGGAAACCGCTGCTCACGTTTTTCTGCGCGCTCCTGCTCGCCGCGGTTTTTTGCTACGGCGTCGCGCGCCTTTTCGTCCTCCGCTACGAGCGCGGCGACGTGTATCCGCCCTACTCCTCGCTCCGCGCCGACCCGCTCGGCGTGAAGGGAATCTACGACGCGCTCGACCGACTGCCCGGCGTGGACGCGACCCGAAATTTCCGTCCGCTACCGAAGCTCAAACCTGCCGCGCCCGTCACGCTCGTCTATGCCGGCGTCACACCGCACGCGATGTGGGAAAGCCGCGAGCTGAGCGTCTTCGACGGCCTCGTGCTCGACGGCACCCGCGCCGTATTCACCTTCATGCCGTTCGAGGGCGTGCCCCTTCCCGCCGAGGAAAAGCGCGCCGAGGACGGGGAGCGCGCGAAGAAAGAAAAGGCGCGCGAGGAAAAGAAAAAGCCGCGTGGAAAAAAGCTCGGCGCGAAGCACAGGGAGGAAGCGGCGAAGAAAACCGGCGACGGGAAGAAACCGGACGACAAAAAGGACGAGGACGAAGAGGAGCCCGATCCGAATCCCGCGATCAGCTTCGGCGAAGTCGCGAAACGCTGGGGCTTCGGCTTCGACTACCTGCCGCCCGACAAAGAAAAAAAATACGCCCGCAACGCCGTGCTCGCCGACGAGAAGGCGAAGCTGGAGCCCGAACTCACCTGGCACACCGCGCTTTGTTTCAAAGACCTCAAGCCCGAGTGGCGCGTGCTCTACCGCTGCGGTGAAAAGCCCGTCGTCATTGAGCGCCGCTTTGGCCGCGGCAGCATCGTCCTCGCCGCGGATTCCTATTTCATCAGCAACGAAGCGATGCGCGCCGAGCGGCATCCGAAGCTGCTCGCATGGCTCTTCGACGGCCCAAGCGCGCTCGTCTTTGACGAAGAGCACCACGGCGTCCGCGATGACCCCGGCATCGCCTCGCTCGCGCGGAAGTACCGTCTGCACGGCGTCGTCGCCGGCATCCTGCTCATCGCGCTTTTGTTCGTCTGGAAAAACGCCGTCCGCTTCATCCCCGCCTACGCCAACGACATCGGCGACGGCGATGTCGTCGTCGGCAAGGAATCCGCCGAAGGCTTTGTGAATCTGCTCCGCCGGACGATCAAGCCCTCCGAAATCCTCTCCATCTGCATCGCCGAATGGCGCAAATCCGGCCCGCATCGCGCCGGCGCACAGGCCGGTGTCGAGGAGCTTTTCGCCGAGGACCAAGCCCGCCCCGCCAAACACCGCAACCCCGTGACCACCTACCAATCCATCGCCCAATCACTCACCCACCACCGCTCCTAATCGTCATTCGTCATTCCACATTCGTCATTCCTTCCCATGCCCACCGACACCACCCCAATCACCGACCTCCTCACCCGCGCCCGCACCGAGGTGCGCAAAGTCATCATCGGCCAGGAGGACGTGGTCGATAAGGCGCTCATCGCCATTTTCACCGGCAATCACGCGCTCATCGAGGGCGTGCCCGGCGTCGCGAAAACGCTGCTCGTCCGCACGCTCGCGCGCGTGCTCGGCTGCGAGTTCAATCGCATCCAATTCACGCCCGACCTCATGCCCGCGGACATCACCGGCACGAGCGTTTTCAACATGCAGCGCAATGAATTCACGCTCGTCAAAGGTCCCGTCTTCACCGCGTTTTTGCTCGCCGATGAAATCAACCGCGCACCCGCGAAAACGCAGTCCGCCTTGCTCCAGGCGATGCAGGAACGCCGCGTGACCATCGACCGCGAGACGCACCAGCTTTCGCCAAACTTCACCGTCTTCGCGACGCAAAATCCGGTCGAATACGAGGGCACCTACCCGCTGCCCGAGGCGCAGAAAGACCGCTTCATGCTCAAGGTCTCGATGAACACGCCCGACCGCGCCAGCGAGCTCGAACTCGCGAACCGCATGCTCGGCACCAACTCGCCCGAAGACGCCCTCGCCGCCGGCGTCGTGCAGGCCGTCATCTCCGCCGATGACCTCGCGCAAATGCGCCGCGCTCTCGAAGCCGTAACCGTGCGCGAGGAACTCACCGCCTACGTCGTCGATGTCGTCCGCGCCACCCGCGAAAACGACACCGTCCTCGTCGGCGCCGGCCCCCGCGCGACGCAAGCGCTGCTCCTCGCCAGTCGCGCCAACGCCGCGCTCGCAGGCCGCGATTTCGTCACGCCGGATGATGTGAAATCGATGACTGAAGCCGTGCTCGGCCACCGGCTGGTGCTGCGGCCGGAGTATGAAATCGAAGGCGTCACGATCGCTGAGGTAATCGAAAAAATCTTGGAGCAAGTCGCCGTGCCGCGGTGAGAAGTTTGTTCGCCCCATGATCGTCCCCCGCACCCGCCTCATCCTCTGGATCACGCTCATCGTGCTGCCGTTCGCGACGGTCGCGGCGACGCTCCCTGCGGCGGCGGGTTTTGCGGCGCTCTTCATCGGCGGGCTCGGTTTCCTCGTGCTCTACGATGCGCTCGTCGCGCGCGGGCGCTTGATCGGCGTGCGCGTGCTTTTGCCGGAGATCGTGCGTTTGCAAAAGGACCGGCCCGGCACCGTTGAGGTGCGCATCCAGAACGACTCGATGGACACGCGCACGCTCCGCATCGGCCTCGCCTTTCCGCGCGAAATCGCCGCCGACGGCGACGACCGCACCACGCTGCTGCCCGCGAATACCGCCGTCTCGCGCCTCGACTGGCCGGTCACGCCAGTGCGGCGCGGACAGTATTTTCTCGACCGCGTGTATCTCGAAGGCATCTCCCCGCTCGGCTTCTGGGCGGCGCGCACGAGCCAGCCGGCGCGCAGCGAATTGCGCGTGTACCCGAATCTTTTCGACGAGCGGAAAAACGTCGCCGCACTTTTCCTCAAGCGCGCGCAGCTCGGCGTCCGCACGCAGCGCGCTGCCGGGCAGGGGCGCGATTTTGAAAAGCTCCGCATGTATGTGCCGGGCGACAGCCTCAACGAAATCCACTGGAAAGCCTCGGCGAAGCGCGGGCATCCGGTGACGAAAGTTTTCCAGGTCGAGCGCACGCAGGAGGTTTATGTCATCGTCGATGCCTCGCGGCTCAGCGCACGCGCCCTAGCGACCGGCGGTTCCGAGACGACGGTGCTGGAGCGTTACGTCACCGCGTCCCTCATCCTCGGCCTCGCCGCCGAGCAGCAGGGCGATCAGTTCGGACTCGTGACCTTCAGCGACCGCGTGCTCAGTTTCGTCCGCGCGAAAAGCGGACAGGCGCATTACGACGCGTGCCGCGACCGGCTCTACGGGCTCCAGCCGCAGAGCGTCACGCCCGACTTCGAGGAGCTGTTCTCCTTCATCCGCCTCCGCCTGCGCAAACGCGCGCTGCTCATTTTTCTCACCGCGCTCGACGACCCAATGCTCGCGGAGAGCTTCGCCAAAGCGAGCGAACTCATCAGCCGCCAGCATCTCCTGCTCGTGAACATGCTCCAGCCCGCCGGCGCGCAGCCGCTTTTCAGCGACGCCGCTGTTTCGACCGCGGATGATCTGTACAAGCGCCTCGGCGGGCATCTGCAATGGAACAGCCTGCGCGAACTCGGAAAGGTTTTGCAGCGCCGCGGCGTCCGCTTTTCGCTCCTCGATCCCGTGAAACTCGCCGCGCAAGTCATCGCGCAGCACGCCGACGTGAAACGCCGCCAACTCCTGTGAGCCATGATTATTGATCTCCCGCGCTTCATCGCCACCGAACGCCCGTCGTGGACGGAGCTGGAAAAAACGCTCGACCGCCTGCAAGCCGAGCCCAATCGCGCGCTCGCACTTGATGAGGCGAAGCGCTTCCACTTCCTCTACCAAAAAGTCTCCGCCGACCTCGGACGCATCGCGACTTTCGCATCAGAGCCCGAGCTGCGGCGCTATCTCGAGGCTCTCACCGCGCGCGCTTACGGCGAGATTCACGAGACGCGCGAGCGCGCGCGGAGCTTCCGTCCGGCGCACTGGTTCTTCGCGGAGTTCCCGCGCGTGTTTCGCAAACACGTCGGCGCTTTCTACGTCTCCACGATCATCACGCTGGCCGGCGTCATCTTCGGCGGACTCGCGGTGATGCTCGATGACGAGGCCAAGGAAGCGGTGCTGCCCGCGATGTTCGCTAATCACATGGGCGACCCGGCGAAGCGCGTGGCGATGGAGGAAAAGGCGAAGAAGGATCGCTACTCCGACAAGCACTCGATGTTCGCCAGCCAGCTCATGACGAACAACATCGGCGTCTCGATCAAGGCGCTCGCGCTCGGCATGACCTTCGGCGTCGGCACGATCATCCTGCTTTTCTACAACGGCGTGATCCTCGGCCTCGTCGGCATCGACTACATCCTCGCGGGCCAGGGCGTCTTCCTCGCCGGCTGGCTGCTACCGCACGGCGTCATCGAGATTCCCGCCATCCTCATCGCCGGCCAGGGCGGGCTCATGCTCGGCAAGGCGCTCATCGGCCACGGCGACCGCATGCCGCTCACCGCGCGGCTGCGCGCGCTCGGGCCGGACCTCGCCACGCTCATCGGCGGCGTCGCGGTCATGCTCGTGTGGGCGGGATTCGTCGAGTCGTTCCTCTCGCAGTATCATCAGCCGGTCATCCCGTACTGGGTGAAGATCACGTTCGGCTGCGTGGAGCTGGCGGTGCTCGTGTGGTTCCTCGGCTCGGGTCGGAGAAAAGACAGCGCGCCATCAGATGCGGAGGTGGGCGCGTGAATTCCGAGCTGCGCATCCGCACGCCGGAAGGCATCGCTTTCGCCTACCAGCTCGCCGGACCGGTCGCGCGCTGCATGGCGTGGGGCGTGGATCTCATCGCGATCATCGTCATCGCCCAGGGCGTGAACTCGCTCCTGTCGGTGGCTGGCTACGTCAGCCCGGACTTCGCGACCGCGCTCACAATGATTGCGTATTTTGTCGTCTCCATCGGCTACGGCGTCTGCACCGAATGGCTGTGGCGCGGGCAGACTTTCGGCAAACGGATCATGCGCCTGCGCGTGATGGACGCGCACGGGCTGCGCCTCCAGTTCCACCAAATCCTCATGCGCAATCTGCTGCGCTTCGCCGATCTGCTGCCCGGCTGCTACCTCATCGGCGGCGTGGCGATGGTGCTGAGCAAACGCGCGCAGCGGCTCGGCGATCTCGCGGCGAATACCGTCGTCGTCCACATCCCGCAGCACGCCGAGCCCGACCTCGATCAGCTCCTCGCGGGAAAATTCAACTCGCTCCGCCAATTTCCGCATCTCGAAGCGCGCCTGCGCCAGCGCACCACGCCCGAGGAGGCGCGCCTCGCGCTCCAGTCGCTCGTCCGCCGCGACGACCTCGATCCCGACGCCCGCGTGCGCGTCTTCGCGGAACTCGTGGAGCATTTCAAAACGCTGGTCACCTTTCCGCCCGAGGCCGTGGAAGCGATGCCCGATGAGCAGTACATCCGCAACGTCGTGGACCTCCTCTTCCGACCGCGCGGAGCGGCGTCGGCGAAAGCCGCGGCCGCGTAAAAAAAACCCGTCATCCTGAGCGGAGCTTCGGCCTTGCGAAGCGCAGTCGAAAGTCGAGTCCGCGAGACGCCGCATGGGCGTAGGCGGGCAGCGGCAAACCTCTAACTTTTCTTCGGGAAAGGCGGCGCGGAGATGTGCGTCGCGATGCCAGCCGCCTCCGCCCCGCAGAAATAGTGAGAGGTTCTTCGACTCCGTTCCGGTCGCAAAGCCGAAGCTCCGCTCAGGATGACGGGTTTTTTTTACGCGGCCGCGGCTTTCGCCGACGCCGCTCCGCGCGGGCGGAAAAGGAGGTCCACGACGTTGCGGATGTATTGCTCGTCGGGCATTGCCTCGACGGCTTCGGGCGGGAAAGAAACGAGCGTTTTGAAATGCTCGGCAAGCTCGGCGAAGACGCGCACGCGGGCGTCGGGATCGAGGTCGTCGCGGCGCACGAGCGACTGGAGCGCGAGACGCGCCTCCTCGGGCGTGGTGCGCTGGCGCAGGCGCGCTTCGAGATGCGGGAAAATTCAACTCGCTCCGCCAGTTCCCGCATCTCGAAGCGCGCCTGCGCCAGCGCACCACGCCCGAGGAGGCGCGTCTCGCGCTCCAGTCGCTCGTGC
>JANXSB010000175.1 GCA_025352865.1 Chthoniobacter sp.
CGGACATTGCCCGAGAGGAAAAGATCGCGCGTGTCGGGGTTGTACTGGCCGTAGTCGCAGTAGATCGAGGTGTCCTTGTAGCGGATGATCACGTTTTGCTCCGCGACGGCCAGGCCGTTCTCCACGCGCGTCGATTCCGAGGTGATCTCGATGGGGATGTCGCCGAAGCTGCCAAACTGCGCCCATGCGCCGCCAAGGCTGGTAAATACAAGGGCGAGCGTGAGCAGCAGTCGTTTCATGAAAAGGAGCGCGGAGGCTACCGGAGCGCGCGGAAAGTTGCCAAGGGGAAAACCGGAGAGAAGGAAAATCCGAATTTTTCCGCCGCCCTTGCTCCGACGCGACCCGTGCGCCACCCTCCGGCATGCAAATCCTCTCCCTGCTCGCGCTCGCGATCATGCTCGTGCTCGTCGGTGTGGGCATCGTGCTCGGCGCGGTGGCGGTGGTGCTCACGGTCGTGCTGGTCGTGGCGGGCGTCGTCTCGTCGTCGGTGATGATCGGCGTGTGGCGTGGAAAGGCGCAGGCGGGGCTGCGCGCGTTTCTGCTCCAGTGCGGGATTCTCGCGGGCATCCCCGCGGGGATGCTCTGCGCGTGGGCGGCGACTTCGATTTGGGAGCAGATCAACGGCACGCTCGTCATCGTGCTCGCCGCGGGCGGCCTGGCCGGGGCGCTCGGCGGCGCGGTGATCGCGCTGATGTTCGACTTCCTCGCCGCCCGCGTGCATGGCTGGCTTGCGGCTCGTCTCGACAGCGCAAAACCGCGCGAACTTCCGCGCGGGTGAACGTCACCGTGGCGCGAGCTGCCCGAGCAGCGCATGCGCGCACGCTTCCGCGAAAGCCGCGTCATTGATCGCGCAGTCGAGTTCGATCACCGGAATGTCCTTTCGCAGATGCGCCTTGATCGCTGCGAAAAGTGCCGCGTCCGCCGCCGCATCGTGAAACGGTTGGCCCGGCGCGCTGATCACGCTGATCGCGCGCAGCGGCAGCAGCACCGTCACCGGCCCGGTCGAGAGGTTCGCTTTCTCCGCGAGGATTCTGCCAAGCTGCGCGCACTCTTCCGCGTTCGTCCGCATGAGCGTCACCTGCGGGTTGTGCTTGTAGAAAGTGCGGCCCGCGAATTTCGCCGGCACGCTTTCCGGCGCGTGGAAATTCACCATGTCGAGGCAGCCCGGCGCGATCACCGCCGGCACGCCGCCGCGCGCCGCCGCCTCCAGCCGTGTCGGCCCCGCGCCGAGGAATCCGCCGCACAGTTCGTCCGCCCATTCCGTCGTCGTCACATCCAGCACGCCGGCCACGAGCCCGCTCTCGATGAGCGACTCCATCGTCTTCCCGCCGATGCCCGTCGCGTGAAAAACCAGCACCTCGTAACCCGCGCCTTCGAGAATCGCCTTCGCCTTTTGCACGCAATCCGTCGTGTTCCCAAACATCGACGCGACAATCACCGGCTTGTCCTCGGCGGCCGATTTCGCGGACGCCGCCGCGCTTTCCACCATCCCGCAAATCGCCCCCGCCGCGCGCGTCAGCACCGCGCGCGAGATGCGGTTCAGCCCCGCCACATCCACGATGCTCGGCATCATCACGATGTCCTTCACGCCCACATATTGCGCCGTGTTCCCGCTCGCCAGCGTCGAGACCATGAGCTTCGGAAAACCCAGCGGCAGCACCCGCATGCCCGCCGTGGCGATGGCCGTGCCGCCGCCGCCGCCGAGTGAAATCACGCCATCGATCTTCCTCTCCGCCTGCAATTTCGCCAGCACCACCGGCGCGGCCTGCGACATCGCCGCCACCGCCTCGCCGCGATCATGCCGCGCCACCAGCGCCGCGAGATCGATGCCCGCGAGCCGCGCCGCTTCTTCGCGCGAAATGTCCGGCGCAATCTGCGGCGGCCCATCCGTGCCGAGGTCGATGACCAGCGCGCGATGACCGTGCGCGCGAATCAGTTCGGCGACGAAGCCGTGTTCGACACCTTTCGTGTCCATGGTTCCGAGGAGGGCGATGGTGGGCATTTGGGATTTATGATTTAGGATTTGTTCGCGAGAGCGGTCTAATCCCAAGATCAGAAATCCCAAATCCTAAATTCCCATGCCCCTCCGTCGCTTTGTCTCCGCCGCCGAAACCGAAAACCAGCAACTCCCCGGCCAGGTCAACCACTGGTATTTCAAGGACGGTCTCGGCGACGCTGAGCACCTCGTCTTCGTCCGTGCCTGCATCCAGCACGGCTCCGGCCATCCCTTTCACGCCCACCCGGAGATGGACGAAATCATCTACGTCCTCCGCGGCGAGATGGAGCAGTGGATCGAAACCGAAAAGCGCATCATGCAGCCCGGCGATAGCCTCTACATCCCGCGCGGCGTCATCCACGGCTGCTACAATGAAAGCCACGCCGAGTGCGAATTCCTTGCCATCCTCACGCCGGCAAAAATCACCGGCCCCTTCAGCGTCGATCACTCCGCGGAAGAGCCGTGGAAGTCGCTGAAGTAGCGGGACGGGACGGCCGGATCAGTGCATCTCCACCGCGCACGTTCCCAGCCCGCCGCGGTAGTAGTTGAACTGCACATTCGGGTGCTCCGCGAGGAGTGACATCGGCACGCACGCGTCGGCGATTCCGCGTGAAATCATCAGCGCCGTGAGCCGCTGGCCGAAGGGGTTGTCGTGCGCGCCGGCCTGCCAGATCGAGACCTTCTCCGCCTTCCACGTCTCGACCGGCCCGACGGTGATCGCCTGCGTCGGCACGAGTGCGATGTTTCCGCCGCCGCTCGTCCGCGCGTTCTGCGCGATGGTCAGCGGATGCAACTCCACGACGCGCGTCGCGAGCTTGCGATATTCCGCGGCGGACGGCGGCACGTTTTTGTATTTTCCACGGCGCGGCAGCGGATCGTTGAAGGCCCAGTGCTTCACGTCGCCCTGCCCGCCTTGCATCACCACGCAGCGCACGCCCGCGTCCCAGCTCGCGCGGTAGGGGCGCGTGTCGGCTTTGGGAAAATGCAGGTGCGCGTCGGGCATGCGGCGCTTTTTGTCGAGCCGGTCGAAGAGCATCGCGCGGTCGCAGCGCTCGAAGGAAAGCGGATGCGTGACCGGCATCTCCGCGCCGTCGAGGAACCACTCGTCCATGCCCCAGAAATGCCCCGAGCGCACGTCGAGCCCGAGTTCATTGACGAGCCGCGCGACGAGCGGGAGCTGCTCGGTCGGGCCGATGGGGCCGCAGATGCCGGCGGGATTGTCGTCCGTGCTCTGCCGCCACGCGTCCACATATTCGAGCGCTTCGGCGAGGTAGAAATCGGCGAGCGTGTCGTACATCACCACGCGGAATCCGGGCCGCGAAAGCCGCGCGAGGTCGCGCGGAGTGAGGCGCGCGGCTTCGTCGATGAGGTCGCCGGAGAGGCAGGTGTAGTCCCACCAATCGGGGGAGATGGAGCTGGGGCGATGGGCGGATGTTTTCATTTTTCGGTGGGTGATTCCTACAGCATCTCTGCCGTGAGATGCCGGATGAGCAGCCGCAGCCGCTCGCCAGCGCGCAGTTCCTCAAAGACATCCTGCCGGTGCTGCGCCTCGCGCAGAAAAGTGTGCGCGACCAAATCGCTCAGCACGGCGGCGTCCTCGATCTGCGCGAGCTGTTTGTCCAAAACCTCGGGCACGCCCACGCCGCGCGCCCGCAGTTGCGCGCAGATTTCGAGCAGCTTTGCCGCGAGCAGTTCGCCCTCCAGCGGTTCGGCGGGCGTGGAGCGCAGTTCGCGGATTTCGGCGATGCGAAAGGGCGTGTCTTGCACGAATCCCGTGAGCCGCACGCGCGCGAGCCCTTGCAGCATGAGGTGCGAGGTGCCGTCCTCGCGGCCCACGCACGCGCGCACCAGCCCGAGCCCGACGGTGTGGTGAAAATCATCCGCCGTCCGCACCTCGGAAATGCCCGGCTTCATCGGCGCGATGCAAAACATCCGCTGCTGCTCCAGGCTCCATGCAAGCATCGCCCGGTAGCGCGGCTCGAAGATGTAGAGCGGCAGCAGCGAGTGCGGAAAAAGCGCCGCGCCTGGCAGCACCATCACGGGCGCATGCGCGGGCAGGTTGAGGCGTTGGTCGGCGATGTTTTTCACGCGGGCGGTGGTGGTGGATACGCTCGCACAGCCGAGGCGGATTGCGCGAGCGCGGTCGCGCTTATTGAAAAAGCTCGCCTTCGCGCTTCGGCGCAGCGATGCCGAGTTTTTTATACGCGAGCGGCATGGCCACGCGGCCTTGCGGGGTGCGTTTGATGTAGCCCTGCATGATGAGATACGGCTCGTGGACATCTTCGAGCGTGCCGGGGTCGTCGCCCACGGCGACGGCGAGCGAGTTCAGCCCGACGGGGCCGCCGCTGAATTTGTGGATCAGCGCTTCGAGGAGGCGCTTGTCCATTTCGTCGAAGCCGTCGGCGTCGATGTCGAGCATGGTGAGCGCCTGGTCGGCGACCTCGCGGTTGACGCGATTGCCGGCGCGGACCTGGGCAAAGTCGCGCACCCAGCGGAGCAGATTATTCGCGATGCGTGGGGTGCCGCGGCTGCGGGCGGCGACTTCGAGCGCGCCGGCGTCGTCGATGGGCAGGCCGATCAGGCCCGCGCTGCGGTGGACGATTTTTTGCAGCTCGTCGGCGGTGTAATAATCGAGCCGGCAATTCATCCCGAACCGCGTGCGCAGCGGCGCGCTGAGCATGCCCGCGCGCGTGGTCGCGCCGATGAGCGTGAAGCGCGGGAGATTGAGCGGGATGCTGCGCGCGTTCGGCCCCTGGTCGATGATGATGTCGAGTTTGTAGTCCTCCATCGCGGGGTAGAGATATTCCTCGATCACGCGGGAGAGGGCGTG
>JANXSB010000181.1 GCA_025352865.1 Chthoniobacter sp.
CGCCATCTACCACCTCACCCTCGCCGCCGAGCACCAGCCCACGAGCGACGCGCTCGCGCGCCTCCCCGGCATGCAGCGCGTCACGCCGCCGCTGCCGAATGAAGCGCGCTACACGCTGACCTTCGACCGCGCGCAGCTCCCGCTGAACACCATTCTGCAAACCGCGCTAGCCGCCGGCGCGCATGTCGTGAACTTCGCCGAGGACGTAAAGCATCTGAACCAGGCCTTCATGGATCTCACCGAGCCCGGCGTCGGCGCGTAAGCCCGCATGACCTCCCCGCTGCTCGCCCTTTTCATCCGCTCCGTGCGCGAGGACACGCGGCTGAAGCTGACGTACTTCGCGCGGGTCGGGCTGGTCACGGTCATCCTGCTTTTCATGTTCAGCGTGGAGTCGGAGAGGGGCTGGAGCAACGGGCCTGGGCTGGAGTTTTTCAGCACGGTGATCGTCATTGATTGCGTCTTCATCGTGCTCGCGGGGTGCGGCTGGTTTGCGTCGGCGATCACCGAGGAAAAGGAGGAGATGACGCTGGGACTCCTGCGGATGACGAACCTCAACCCGCTCTCGATCCTGCTCGGCAAAGGCACGAGCCGGCTCTGCGGCGCGCTGCTGCTGCTCGCGGCGCAGATTCCTTTCACCGTGCTGGCCATCACGCTCGGCGGCATTTCGCTCGGGCAGATCGCGGCGACGTACTGCACGCTCGGCGCGTTCCTCGTCTTTCTCGCGAATCTCGCGCTGCTCTGCTCGGTGCTTTGCAAACGCAGCACCGGAGCCGCGGCGCTGACCATCGTGTCGCTCGTGTTTTTCTTCGGCATCGTACCGGTGCTGAACTGGATCGCGCATCTGCCCGCGCAGTTCGGGATCATTTCCGAGGACGCCGCATGGGTCACGGCGCTCGAACATCTCGCCAAACTCGCGCTCGTGGCGTCGCCGTTTTACCGCCTGACACAAATCCTCAGCACTGGATTCGACGAACCCATTTTCGGCTGGCAGGCGGGCAGCAATCTCGCGCTCGGCGCGGGCTGCTTTCTGCTCGCGTGGCTGGTCTTCGACGCGTTCTGCGACGAGCAGCAGGAGAGCGCCCCTCGCCGCGGCGGCATCCTCCGGCGGCGGCGTTTCCTCTGCCGGCTCGGCGCGGGCCGCGCGTGGCAGCGGGCGCTGGCGTGGAAGGACTTTTATTTTCTCGCGGGCGGCAAGGTCTGGATGGTCGGGAAATATCTCATCTACGGACTGCCGCTTCTCGCGATGGCCTGCTGGCCGCAGCAATGGGGAGGCCCGCCGCGCCGGGAGGAGTTTGGCGTCATCACGATGTGGGTCATGTGGCTGCTCTTCGTCATCGAGTCGTCCTTCGGCGCCGCGAGCATTTTCAAAACCGAGCGCATGGCGCACACACTCTCCACGCTCGCTGTGCTGCCGATGTCGCTCCGCCGCATCGCGCTCCACAAAATCCTCGGCATCCTCCCGACGCTGCTGCCGACGGTCACCTACTTCGCCGTCGGCTTCCTGTGCGCCGCCGGCGCGATGTTCAAACTCTTCCGCGACATTACCGACTTCAATCGCGGCCATGTCACGGCGCTGCTCTTTCTCGGCTACGGCATTGTCCAGGGCATCTTCTTCCTCCATCTCACCGCCAATCTCTCACTCCGGGTGAAACGCGGCGCGCTCCCGCTGGCCATCGGCGTTTACTTTATCCTCCAGTTCTTCATCGGCATGACTTTCGCCGTCGCATTCCGCGACGAGTGGGCCTTCGCTCCGCTCATCGTGCTCACGATCTTCGCCACGCTCTTTCTGCATCACGACATTTTTCAGCGGTTGGAAATGCTCGCGGCGGAGGAGTGAAGAATGACGGCGTTGTTTTATGCGCCTGCGGCGCACTCAAGGCGCGGCGGCGAACTGTGCCAGCGCGGCTTCGACATCCGCGAACGTGCCGATGGGGACGAGCAGGTGGTAGCGGTACTCGCTTGCCTTCACCGCGCCATCCGCCGGACGGACGCGATAGACGCAGTTCCATTTCACCACTTTCTCCGCGGCAAAGCGGAAGCGGCCGTAGCCAGGGCCCGCCGACCCGGCGGGCGCGGGATCGGGAGCGATGATGCTCATCGCATAATTGCCGTCGGCGGTGGAGAACGCGATGGGATCGCGCTGCTCGCCGGGGCCGTCGGTGAGCGGTTCGAGTTTTTTCGTCGCGGGATTGAAGTGCCAGAACCGCTCGAACTCCGGCGGCATGTAGCCGGTGAGCGCCTCGAATTGCGCGGTGGCATGCGGCTCGCCCGCGGGCAGCGTGAAGGTCACGGTATAGTCGAGGACGTTTGGCAGGCCGGGAAGGCCGATGTGGACTTGCTTGGCGAGCAGGTGGTCGGAAAGCGCGGTCGTGTTGCGCGCGGGCACGCCGCCGGAACGGTCGGCGGGCGTGAGCCAGAATGCCATCTGCGCGCGCGTGCGCAGTTCGCCGGGCAATGTGCGGACTTCGAGCAGCCGGCTCGTCGAGCGCGGGCCCGCTCCGTCGCGCATGGACCCGGCCTCGGTCGGGTTGAAAGTTTCGGGCGGCGCGGTCGGCAAATTGTCGAAGGAACTCGCCGACTGGAGCAGGCGGCCGTGGTCGGCGCTGTCGATGAATTCCTTCCCCTTCCACGTCACCGAATGAATCGCCCCGGCGAGTCGCGCCGTGGTGGTGATGACAATTTCCGAACCGCCAAACGGCGCGCGAATCACCGCGTCGCCCGACGGCGTTTCGGCCCGCGCGGTCATCAGCAGGCCGAGTGAGAGCAGCGGGAAAAGGACGCGCGGTTTCAAGATGCCGCGAGCCTACGCCGATGAAGGTGGAATGGAAAACGCGGAGACGCAGAGGCGCAGAGATTCCGCATCGCCGGCAATTTTCCCGGCATGTCCCGAAGCTCGCGGACACCGGAATTTTGACCACGGATTGCGCGGATTTCACGGATTCGAACTTCCTGAAAATCCGGGTAACCCGCGCAATCCGTGGTCCCAAAATTTTCCTCCGTCAGCCGCACCCGCGCCCGCCTTTCAAAAGCAAAAACCATAAAACCCATAAATCGGGCACGCCCGCTGCTAAAACACTGTCCATGATCAATCTCACCAGCCTCGCCGAGGAACCTGACACCGACATCGACGACGATGTCACCGGCGCGGTCGCAGCCAATCCCTCGTGCTACTCGGTCACCATTTTCACCCATCGCTGGAAGGAAGTGCGTGACTTTTACGTCGATCTCCTCAGCGCCCACGTTCTCAGCGAGCGTGAAGACCGCTATTGCGAAATGGACCTCGGCGGCGTCCCGCTGACCGTTCGCAAATGCGAGCACGGCGAAATGATCAGCTACTTCCATCTCTACCTCTCGATGAAAAATCGCGAGGGCGTGCTCGGCGAATTGCGCCGCCGCGGGATCATCGTCACGACCGTGGGGCCTTACACGAATTTCCGCGACCCGGAAGGCCGCGTGATCAAGCTTTCCGAGGCGAAGACGATCGTTTCGTAACGCGCGGGACGATCCGCTGCGCGCCGGCATAGACATTCATCGAGCCGCCGCGCACGAAGCCGGCCAGCGTCTGGTCGCTCGCCCGCGCAAACTCCACCGCGAGGCTCGACGGCGCGGAAATCGCGGCCACCACGGGGATTCCGGCGGCGTGCGATTTCTGCATCATCTCGAAAGACGCGCGCCCGCTCAGCAGCACGATGTGCCCGCGCAGGGGCGTGCGTTTTTCGAGCAGCGCCCAGCCAATGAGTTTGTCGAGCGCGTTGTGCCGACCCACGTCCTCGCGAAGCGCGAGCAGTTTTCCAGCGCGGTCGAAAAGCGCGCACGCGTGCAGCCCGCCGGTCGTGTGAAAAGTCGTCTGCCGCTCGGCCAGCGCAGCGGGCAGTGCGAGGAGCGTGTGGGGTTCGATTCGCACGCGGTCGGCGAGCGGTTTGCGCACGCGCAGCACGGCGTCAATGGACGTCTGGCTGCAAATCCCGCAGCTCGACGAGGTGAAGACGTGCCGCGTCAGCTTTTCCAAATCCACCGCGCCCGGCCGCGCCAGCGCCACGTCCACTGCGTTGCCCCTTCCTGCCACGCAGGTCGTGATGTCGAACAAATCCTTCGCAGATTTGATCACGCCTTCCGTGAGCAGGAATCCCGCGGCCAGCTCCAGGTCATGTCCCGGCGTCCGCATCACCACGGCGATGCTCCGCCCCTCCACGCGAATTTCCAGCGGCTCCTCGGCAGCGAGCACGTCATCGGCCTCGCCGGTCGCGCGGCCATTGGCAAAGCGTAGGAGGCGGGTGGGCGTGACGGAAGGCGTCATTGGCGCGGTGAAAAATGTCAGCCGCGCAGGCCAACCGCGGTGCGGACCCGCTTCATGACTTGCTCCGCGAGCGCCCCGGCCCGCTGTGCGCCGTCGGCGAGCACGCCATCCACGTAGGCAGGATCGGCCGCCAGCTCTGCGCGGCGCGCGCGCTGCGGTGCGAAAAAATCCCACACCGCGCCGAAGAGCCTCTTTTTGAAATCGCCGTAGCCCACTCCGCCCGCGCGGAAATCCGCCTCCATCTTTTCCACCTCCGCTGCGGGTGCGAACAAGCGGTAGAGCGCGACGATCACGGACCGCGCAGGATCCTTCGGCGCCTCCACCGGCGTCGAGTCTGTGACGATGCCCATGATCTTTTTGCGCAACGCTTTTTCCTCGGGGAAAAGCTCGATCGTGTTGTCGTAGCTCTTGCTCATCTTCTGCCCGTCGAGTCCGGGGATCACCGCGAGCGCGGGCAGAATGCTCGCCTCCGGCACCGTGAAAATCGGGCCGTAAAGCGCGTTCATTTTGTGCGCGAGATCGCGCGTGACCTCGACGTGCTGTTTCTGGTCGCGGCCCACCGGCACGATGTTCGAGTCGTAGATCAGGATGTCCGCCGCCATCAGCACCGGATACGCGAAGAGCCCGTGCGACGGTGTCTTTTCCTTGGCGACGTGATCCTTGTAGGCGTGGCAGTTTTCGAGCATCGGCATCGGCGTCTGGCAGCTCAGCAGCCACGCCAGCTCGGTGTGCTGCGGCACATCGCTCTGGCGGAAAAGCACCGCCTTCGCCGGGTCCAGCCCGCAGGCGAGAAAGTCCAGCGCCACCCCGCGCACGTACTCGCGCAGCTTCACGGGATCGAAAACCGAGGTCAGCGCGTGATAGTCCGCGATGAAATAAAAGGCCTCGCCGCGCTTCTGCCATTCGATGGCCGGGCGCATCATGCCAAAGTAATTGCCGATGTGCGGCTGGCCGGTCGGCTTGATGCCGGAGAGGATTCGAGGCATTTAGGATTTCGGGTTTGAAAGGTGGAAGACTTCTTCGAGCGCGATGCTCGCGGGGCTGTCGTCGGCATTCGTGTCCATGAGGTCGCGCATGTGCGTCCACCATTTCCGGCAGACGGGCGTGTGCGCGATGGCCGCCCAGCGCTCCTCATTTTCGATCTCCGCGTAGGCGAAAAGCTGGAGCGTCTGCGGATGCAGATGGATCGAGTAATTGCGAACGCCGTGCGCTTGCAAAACCGCCTCCAGCTCCGGCCAGATTGGCGTGTGGCGGCGGCGGTATTCGACGAGCTGCCCGGCGTGGAGCTGCATGACAAAGGCTTTGCGGAGCACGGCGCTCAGATCTTCGCCTCCCGCTTCACGCTGCGCAGGTGGATGGTCTTTGTCTCGAGATCATGCACCGCGCGGATGTAGCGGACAGTGCGGCTCTTTGCACGCATGAGGATGGAATGCGTGATCGCCTTTTTCCCCGCAATCCGCACGCCGGGCAGCAGCGGGCTGTCGCTGATTCCGGTCGCGCAAAAAATCGCGCTCTCGCCGTGCACGAGTTCGTGGATCGTCCACACGCGGTCTAGATCCTCGGCGCTCATTTCCTTCAGCACGCTCGCGCGCTCCGCGTCATCGCGCGGCCACATGCGCAGGAGCATGCCACCGCCGAGCGCCTTCAGCGCGGCGGCGGTGAGGATGCCCTCGGGCGAACCGCCGATGCCGAAAAAAAGATCGACGCCCGAGTCCGCGAGCGACGGCGAAACCGCCGCCGTCACATCGCCATCGCTGATCAGCCGCAGCGCCGCGCCGCACTTCCGCACCTGCGCGATGATCTCAGCATGGCGCGGGCGGTTGAGGGTCATTACCACCAGCTCCGGCACGCGCTTGCCGAGCGCCTGCGCGATTTTGTTGAGCGTGTTTTCCAACGGATCGTCGAGCCGCAGCGGCTCCATGCCGTTGGCGATCGCGCGCACGACCTCGGGGCCGTAGGCCATCTTTGTGGCGTAAAATGTTGGCAGGTTTTTCATCGCGTGTTCCTCGCCCTCGGAGCGCTCGCTCGCGGCCATCACCGAGATCGCATTGGGCAGGCCGTAGGCGGTGTTGGT
>JANXSB010000240.1 GCA_025352865.1 Chthoniobacter sp.
TTCCGCTGCATTGAGCGCACGCGGAAGGGCGAGGAAATCGTCCCGTACCGCGGCGAGCAGCACGATGCGCAAAACGGCGGCAACGTCCGCCTGACGATCGACATGGGGTTGCAGAATATCGTCGAGCAGGAGCTGGATGCGGCGGTCAAACAGTTCCGCCCGAAAGGCGCGACGGTCATCATGATGAACCCGAAGACCGGGGAAATCCTCGCGCTCGCGAACCGCCCGAATTTCAACCTCAACGTGCAGGACGGCGTGAGCGTGGATGACGAGAGACGCCGGAACCGCGCGATCTCCGACCAGGTGGAGCCGGGCAGCACTTTCAAAATCGTCACGACCGCCGCCGTGCTCAGCGAAAAACTCGTCACGCCCGAGACGGTGCTCGAAACGGAGAACGGCTATTACGAATGGTGCAAGCTCAAGGACCATCATCCGTACGCCGAGCTGACCGTGAACGACATCCTCGTTCATTCGAGCAACATCGGCGTGGCCAAGCTCGCGATGCGCCTCGGCGATCAGAAATTCTTCGAGTACATCCATCGCTTCGGTTTCGGCGAACAAACCGGCGTGAACCTGCCCGGCGAGGCCAAAGGCATGGTTCACCCGCCGCACCTTTGGAGCAAAATCTCGATCACGCGCATGCCGATGGGCCAGGAGGTCGCCGCTACGCCGCTGCAGGTCGTGACCGCGATGGCGGCGATCGCCAATGGTGGCACGCTCATGATGCCGCAGATCGTCCGTGAGATCACCGACGACACAGGCAAGGTCGTCGCAGCTTTTCCGCCGCGTGAAGTGCGCCGCGCCGTCTCGAAAAAATCGACCGAGCAGGTTAGCAAGGCGCTCTGCGAAGTGGTCAGTAAGAAAGGCACTGCGCGGCTCGCGCAGGTGCTCGGGTACAAGGTTGCTGGCAAGACGGGCACGGCGCAGAAGCGGGAGGATGACGGCCATTATTCGCACGACAAGCATGTGTGCTCATTCGTCGGTTTCATGCCGGCGGAGGATCCCGCGTTCGTCGTGCTCGTGCTCATCGACGAGGCGCAGACGAAGCGCGAGCAGGATGTGGGCGGCATGGTCGCCGCGCCGGTTTTCTCGCGCATCGGCGAAAGGGCCGCGCGCTATCTCGGGCTCACGCCTTCGCCCGAGGAGCCGGAGGGCAGCATCGTGGCCAAAGGCGGCAAAGTCGGGGGAGACTTTCGCGACCAATGAAACTCGAAACGCTACTCTCCAATATTGCCGCGATCAAAGTCGATGGACCGCTCGATCGTGAAATCACGGCCATCGCCTACGACTCGCGCCGGGTGAAGCCGGGCTCGCTTTTCGTCGCGCTTCGCGGGGAGAAAACCGACGGCTCGCAGTTCGTCGAGCAGGCCATCGCGGCGGGTGCCGAGGCTGTCGTGAGCGAGACCGCCGAATTTCGGACGCGCGCGACGAATGTCGTCGTTGCGGACGCTCGCGTCGCACTCGCCGATCTCGCCGCCGCTTTCTACCAGCATCCCGCGCGGCATTTGAAAATCGCCGGTGTGACCGGGACGAACGGCAAGACGACGACCGCGTTTCTGCTCAAGCACATCTGCGAGGCGACCATGCACCGCTGCGGGCTCATCGGCACGGTGCGCTACGAAGTCGGCGATCGCATCCTGCCCGCCGCGCGCACCACGCCGGAGTCGCTCGATCTTCAAGACCTGCTCTGGCAGATGCGCTCCGCCGGGTGCAAGGCCGTGGCCATGGAGGTTTCCTCGCACGCGCTGATACAAGAGCGCGTTCGCGGCGTGGAATTCGACGCCGCGATTTTCACCAATCTCACGCAGGATCATCTCGATTATCACAAGACGATGGACGCCTACTTCGAGGCGAAGACGCGGCTTTTCAGCGGACTCGCGAAGCAGACGAAGAAGCAGGGCAAAGCGGTGATCAACCTCGACGACCGCTACGGCGCCCAGCTCGCGAGCCGCTTCAGCAAGGAAATTCCGGTCATCACGTACGGCGTCGGCGTGCAGGCGGATTTCCGCGCGAGCAATGTGCGGATCGATTTCAGCGGCACGAGCTACCAGCTCGATGCGGGCGGCAAGAGCTACCTCGTGCGCCTGCCGCAGATCGGGCAGTTCAATGTCTATAATTCGCTCGCCGCGCTCGCCGGCGCGCACGCGCTCGGCGTGGAAGTGCGCAACGGCGTGCTCGCGCTGGCGAATGCGACCGCCGTGCCGGGCCGCCTCGAAGCGGTGCCCGCGCAGCGCAAGTTCCGCGTTTTCGTGGACTACGCGCACACCGACGACGCGCTGCAAAATGTCATCAAGACCTGCCGCGAGCTGAATCCCGCGCGGCTCATCGTGGTCTTCGGATGCGGCGGGAACCGCGATAAAACCAAGCGTCCACGGATGGGCTCAGTCGTCGATC
>JANXSB010000014.1 GCA_025352865.1 Chthoniobacter sp.
GAAAAGGTGAGCCCCATCCGTGAAAAGGTGAGCCCCATCCGTGAAAAGGTGAGCCCCATCCGTGAAAAGGGGCGTGCCCCTTTTGTCTGGGTGAGCACACCCTTTGTCTGGGTGAGCACACCCTTCGTCTGGGTGAGCGCACCCTTCGTCTGGGTGAGCGCACCCTTCGTCTGGGTGAGCGCACCCTTTGTCTGGGTGAGCCGCTTCCGCGAAAAGGTGAGCGCCCATTCTGAAAAAGGAGCCCGCCCTTCGGCGTGCGGAGCCACACCCACGGAGATGTTCGCAACACCATTTCCCCCACCCGCCACCCCCAGACACACCCCCGCCCCACGCAAAGCGCGGCGGCAGCAAACCAAACCATCTCCGGGGAAAATCACGCCCAACGTCCTACCCACCCCACCCTCCCCCCGTCAACCCCTTTCCGCTCTCGTTCCCAAAGTGGGGCTTTGGGAACGCGAGCTACGGGGCAACTGAGTTGCCGGGGTGGGGCGGTGGAAATGGCGGTCGCTTCCTACCCGCCGCCTGCCACGAAGCAGAGCTTTCCCCATAGTAAGTCGCCGTTCCCAAACCCTCAGTTTGGGAACGAGAGGCAAAGGCAGGCCGACTGAGCTGCGAACCTAGCTGGCAAGCCCTTCGGCGAGCTTTCGGGCGATTTGCAAAAACTCGCGGGCGACGGGATTGGCCGCATCCGCGGCGGCGACGGGGAGGCCGCGGTCGCCTGCTTCGCGGGTGGGGATGTCGATGGGGATTTGGCCGAGGAGGGGGACTTTGAGGCGGGCGGCTTCGCGCGCGCCGCCGCCGGTGCCGAAGATGTCGTAGCGCACGCCGTCGCTCGGGCAGAGGAAGTGGCTCATGTTTTCGATGAGGCCGAGGATGGGGACGTTCACTTTGGCAAACATGGTGGCGGCTTTGCGGGCGTCGATGAGGGCGACTTCCTGCGGCGTGGTGACGATGACCACGCCGGCGAGCGCGACGGTCTGGACGATGGTGAGCTGGATGTCGCCGGTGCCGGGCGGGAGATCGAGGACGAGGAAATCGAGCGCGCCCCATTCGACCTGCCGGAGAAACTGCTGCGTGTATTTCGTGACCATCGGCCCGCGGAGGATGGCGGGCGCGGCATCGTCGAGGAGGAAACCCATGGACATGAGTTTCAGGTCGTGGCGCTCGATGGGGAGGATGCGGTTTTCCTCGGTGGCCATCGGGCGCTCGCTGGTGCCAAACATGAGGCCGATGCTCGGGCCGTAGAGGTCGCAGTCGCACAGCCCGACCGCCGCGCCGTTTTTTTGCAAGGCGACGGCGAGGTTCGCGGCGACGGTGGATTTGCCGACGCCGCCCTTTCCGCTGGCGACGGCGATGACGTGCTTCACGCCTTCGATTGCCGACGCGGCCATCGGCGCACCGCCCGCGCTCGGCGCGGCTTGCGGCGCGGCTTGGATGTCGATGCGCACGGTCACTTTTCCGATGCCGGAAATCTGTGCGAGCGCGGCTTCGGAGCCGTCCTTGATGGCCTGCGGGATCTTCGGGTCGTTGGTCGCGAGCGACATCTGCACCACCACATCGCCGCCGGTGATGCGCACGTCTTTCACCAGGCCAAACGAAACGATGTCGCGGCTGAAGCCGGGGTATTTGACGGTGGAAAGCTTTTCGCGGACGAGCTGGTCGGTAATCATGCGGGCGGGAGTTGACGGGCTTTCCACCCGCGAGCGCAAACTTGAAATAGTGCGCGCAATTTCACCGCGAGCGATGCGAGCCGCTCAATACCGCTTCCGCATGTTGCTTGGCAGGATGTTCAGCTCGTTGCGGTATTTGGCGACGGTGCGGCGGGCGATGGGGATGCCGCGCTTTTCGAGCAGCTCGACGATTTCCTTGTCGCTCAGCGGGCTCGCGGTGTCCTCGGTTTTCACCATCTCGGCGATCGCGCCTTTGACGCTGGTGTTGCTCATCGCTTCGCCGCCGGCGGTCTGGTAGCCGGGCGTGAAAAAATACTTCATGTCGAAGACGCCCCACGGCGTGGCCATGTATTTGCCGGAAATCGCGCGGCTCACGGTGGTCTCGTGGACGCCCACGATGTCGGCGATCTGCACCATGGTCAGCGGCTTGAGCGCGCTCGGGCCGACTTCGAGGAAGTCCTTCTGCTTGCCGACGATCTCGTGGGCGATGTTCGAGATGGTCTGCTGGCGCTGGTGGATGGACTTGATGAGAAATTTCCCGCTGCGAATTTTGTCGCGGATGTAGTCCTTCACCTCGGCTCCGCCTTTGTCCTGCGACATCAGATCCTTGTAGGTGTTGCTGATGCGGAGGTGCGGGATTTGTTCGCCGTTGAGCGAGATGGTCCACACGCCGCCGATCTTTTCCACGTTCACGTCGGGCAGGACGTAGTTGTTCGGATCGGGCGTGAAAATCTGGCCGGGCTTCGGGTCGAGTGTGCCGATGAAACCGGCGGCGCGCTGCACCTGCTCGGTGGTGGTGCCGAGGCGGCGGGCGATCTCGGGAAAGCGCCGCTTGCCGAGGTCGTCGATGTGGCGGTCCACGATGCGGTATTCGAGCGTCTGATCTTTGCTCAGCCGCCGGAGCTGGATGAGCAGGCACTCCCTCAGATCGCGCGAGCCGACGCCCACGGGATGAAACGTCTGCACAAACTCGAGCATGCGCGTGAGATCGGCGGCCTCCATGCCGGTGTTATTGGCGATGTCCTCCGGCGTCGTCTGGAGAAAGCCGGCGTCGTCGATGTTGCCAATGAGCAGTTCCGCGAGCTGGCGGTCGGCTTCGCTGATGTCGCTCGAATTGAGCTGCTCCATGAGATGCTGCTGGAGCGTCTGCATGCCCACGATGCTGTCGAAAAAAAACTGCCGCCTTTCCTCGTCCTCCGCCGAGCGCCCGGAATAACTCTGGCTCTGCGCCATGTAATCGCGCCACTCATCGTCGAGCTTCGCCAGCCGCTCGAACTCTTCCTGAAATTCGTCGTGCTCCTGCTGCTTGTCCTCGATCGTCGGCTCCATCTGGTCCTCTTCGAGCGTCGGGTTCGTGCAAAGTTCCTGCTGGATGAGATTGCGCAGTTCCAGCATCGGAGCCTGCAGGATTTGCAGACTCTGCTGGAGTTGAGGCGCGAGAACCTGGTTTTGGGACAGGGACTGCGTTTGTGACAAGCCGGCCATGGGAGGTAAAATAAGGTCTGCGCCGGGAACGTCTAGCAGCAATCCTGCCAGCCCTCGGAATTATTTTTGCAGCGGCGCGCGGCGCGCTTCTGGCTTATGGAGGAAAGCATGAATGCAAAATCCTTCTTCGTCCCCGCGCTGGCCGTCTCGGCGCTCGCGGCGGTCCTGCTCGCGCCGATGCCCTCGAAGGGCGAAGTCGGCACGGATGACGCGGCCTTCACCGCGCTGCTCGCCGAGGTCGTCGCGCAGCAGGCGGCGATCGTGGACAATCAAACCAAGATCGACGCGAAGCTCGCGACCATTGCCGAAAACGTCCGCGTCGCCCGCATTTTCGTCAGCCGCGGAAAATGACCATGAAAACTTTCCTCTCCCTCGCCCTGTCGGCGGTTGCGCTTTTCGCCCTCGCCCTGAATCTCCACTCGCAGGCTCCCGCCGCCCCGCAGGAAGCCGCCGCGCCGAAATCGCCGATGCAAATCCTCCAGGCGATGAAGGTGAAGAACGCGGAGCTGCTGGAAAAGCAGGCGCAGACGTTGCTCAAGCTCGACGATCTCGAAAAGGATTCCGGTCAGCTCAAGACCTTCGGCAAGCGCACGTAGGCGCTTTCGCGGGCATTGCCGCCCGCGGATCAAGGCTGGCGGCTGGTCCAGCGGTGGAGGTCGGCGGTGGTGAGGTAGTGGAGGAAGGCGCGGAGGACGGTCGCGTTGAGGAAAACGAAACCGGCGGGGAGGGAGAAAAATTTTCCGCGCAGCGATGGAAAAATGAGGCCGAAGGCGGCGGCAAGATAGAACGCGAGCTGGAGCGCGAGTGCGGTGCGGTAAAGCAGTTGTGTGGCGAGCGCGATGTTGGCGGCGAGGAGGATGATGAGGAAGACGGGTGCGCAGAGGCGCAGGTATTTGTGGGAGAGGAGCTGCCACCAGAGGCGGTTGCGCGAGGGGAGCAGCCATGCGGGATGGCGGAAGAGCATTTGGAAATTGCCGGCGAGGGTGCGGCGTTTGCGGAGGGTTTCGGCGGCGGGTTCGAGGGGCTGCGGGTCGAAGGCGCGGGCGGCGGGATCGTGGATGACGCGGT
>JANXSB010000244.1 GCA_025352865.1 Chthoniobacter sp.
TGGGCATCACGCAGCACGCGTTCGGCGCGGATGCGGTGCAGATGATCCTGAATCTCGGCCTGCTCAAAGGCTGGGTGGGCCGCGACAAATGCGGGCTCATGCCCATCCGCGGCCATTCGTCCGTGCAGGGCGGCGCGGAGATGGGCTGCTACGCCACGGCCTTTCCGGGCGGCCTGCCGATCAACGCGCAAAATGCCGCCGCGCTCGCCGCGCAGTACGGTTTTCCCATCCCCGACCAGCCCGGCCTCAGCACCACCGAGATGCTCGAATCCTCCGCGCGCGGCGACCTCGACGTGCTCTACAGCGTCGGCGGAAATTTTCTCCGCAATCTCCCTGAGCCGGAGCGCGTCCGCGCCGCGCTCGCGAACGTGCCGCTGCGCGTGCATCAGGACATCCTGCTCACCGACCAGATGTTCATTCCCGCGCGCGAAGCTGTGATTTTGCTGCCTGCGAAAACGCGCTACGAGCAGGACGACGGCGGCATCGAGACGACCACCGAGCGCCGCATCGCCTTCAGCCCCGAGCTGCCGCGCCAGGTCGGCGAGGCCCGCGCCGAGTGGAAAATCCTGCGCGACCTCGCGGCGGCGGTGAAGTCCGAGGCGGCGCATCTGCTCGGCTGCGAGGACGGCTGGAAAGTGCGCGCCGAAATCGCCCGCGTCGTCCCTTTCTACGAAGGCAGCCAGCACCTCCGCGAAACCGGCGAGGCCATCCAATACGGTGGCCCGCACCTTTGCATCGACGGCCACTTTCCTACGCCCGACGGCAAAGGCCATCTGCACGCCGTTGAGCTACCCGACAGCACGCGCCCGCCCGGAAAATTCCGCGTCAGCACGCGCCGCGGGAAACAGTTCAACTCGCTCATCTACGCCGAGATCGACCCGCTCACCGGCGCGGCGCGCGACGCCGTCTTCATGAACGCCGACGATGCCGCCGCGCTGCACCTCATCAACGGCGACCCCATCCGCCTGCACAACGAAATCGGCGCGATGAACGGCCACGTTTTCCTCGCGCCCATCGCCCGCGGCGACCTGCAAATCCACTGGCCCGAAGGCAACGTCCTCATCCGCTCCGGCGTCACGGATGCCGGCGGCGGCGTGCCGGAATACTACGCGTGGGCCGCGGTGGAAGCGCGGCGCAAAGCCGGGTAGGGACGGCCCTCCGTGCCGTCCGCCGGGCGAGCGACAGCGAGGGGGCCGGGGCTGCGCATAGCGCGTCATCCACTTCCCGCCTCGCTTCGCTCGCCCCGGACAGCACGGAGTGCCGTCCCTACCTCGCTATCACCGTGACCTCACCCGCGATGAAGCGGCCGAGCATGCCGTCGGCGTGGCGGAGGAGGAGGAGGCCGTTTTCGTCGAGCTGCTCGGCGAAGCCCTCGGCGGAGATTTCTCCGGCGCGGACTTCGATCCATCGCCCGAGGAGAAAGCTGCGCGAGGTGGCTTCGGCGATGATCGCGGGAAAGTCGTCGGCGATTTGTGAAAAGCGGCTGTCGAGTGCGCGCAGGATGGCGGTGGCGAGGGCGGTGCGGTCGAGCGGCTCGCCGGTAGTTTCGCGGAGCGAGCCAGCAGTGTTGCGGAGTTCGGCGGGAAAGTCGTCCGGTTCGTGGTTCACATTCACGCCGATGCCGACGACGGCGAAAGGCCGGCCCGTCACATCGCTGCCGCTCTCGGCGAGGATGCCGGCGACTTTTTTGCTGCCGAGAAAAACGTCGTTCGGCCATTTGATCGCGGCCTTTGCACCGATGCTCTCATCGACCGCCGCCGCGATGGACACCGCTGCCCAAGTCGTCAGCCGCGCCCATTCCGCCTGCGGCAGCGCAGGCCGCAGCAGCAGCGAAAACCACAGCCCGCGATGCGAAGCCGAGGCCCAGCGCCGGCCAAAGCGCCCGCGGCCTGCGGTCTGATGCTCCGCGAAAATCGCGAGCCCGCCAGGCGTGCCCTGACGCCCGAGCTGCGTGGCGAGATCGTTGGTCGAGTCGGTCTCGGCGAAGACGAGGATTTCGCGGATGAGCGGACACGGGCCGAGGCGGGCGGCGAGGTCGTCGGCGACGAGGCGGTCGGGCGCAGCGGTGAGGCGGAAGCCGAGGCCGGGGCGGTCTTCGATTTCAAAACCAGCCTCGCCTAGCGCGGCGAGGCGCGCGCGGATGGCGGCGGTGTTTTCCCCGAGCTGTGCGGCTAGGTCGCTGGCGGGAAGATGCACGCGCGTCTCGCGGAGCGCGCGGAGGAGGCGGGCGTCGAGCGGGGTCACGGGAGCAGTTCGAGCGAGAAGTCGATGGCCGGTGCGGAGTGCGTGAGCGCGCCGACGGAGATGAAGTCCACGCCAGTCGCGGCGATGGCGGCGACGGTCGCGAGGGTCACGCCGCCGCTGGCCTCGAACTGCACGCGACCCGCGCCGAGCGCGACGGCTTCGGACATTTGCGCGCACGTCATGTTGTCGAGCAGGATGACATCCACGCCGGTGAAGGTGAGGAAGCGGCGTACCTGTTCGAGCGTGTCGGCTTCCAGCTCCACGCGGACGCCAGGATTTTCCTCGCGGAACGTGCGGATGGCCGCGGGCAAATGATCCGCAGGCGATCCGGTGGCGAGGTGGTTGTCTTTCACCATGACCATGTCGTAGAGCCCGAAGCGGTGATTCACACCGCCGCCCGCGACGACCGCGGCTTTTTCCAGCGCGCGCAGGCCGGGCGTAGTCTTGCGCGTGTCGAGGATGCGCGCGGGCGTGCCGGCGACGGCCTCGACGAAGCGCCGCGTGAGCGTCGCTGTGCCGGAGAGGCGCTGGATGAAATTCAGCGCCACGCGCTCTGCGGTGAGGATCGAGCGCACCGCGCCGCTGATTTCGAGAACGGTGTCGCCTTTCGCCAAAGCCGCGCCGTCCTCGCGCACGACGCGCACTTCGAGCTGCGAATCGACGCGGCGGAAAACTTCTGTGCCTGTTCCGATGCCCGCGGCGACGGCGGGTTCCTTTGCAAAAATCCGCGCGCTCCGCGACTCGGTGCCGACGAAGTAACGCGACGTGAGATCGCCGGAGCCGATGTCCTCGGCGAGCGCGACGGCAATGGGATCGTGCATGCGCTTTCGCCTAAAACAGCTCCGGCTCTGGCGCGCGGAAGACGCTCTGGCCGCGGACGAAAGTCTCCAGCACCGCGTGAGGGCCACCGCGGTAGATGCAGACGCTGGCGAGGTCTTCGCCGGAGACGTCGTTCACGGTCTTCGAGCTTTGGCGGTACGGCAGCAGCGCGGCGTAGTCCATGACGGTGAGGTCGGCTTCCTTGCCGATGTCGAAGCTGCCGATGACCGCGCCCTTTCCCAGCGCCTCGGCGGCGCCCTGCGTGGCCATGTGCAGCGCGGCGGTGGGCGTGGGGATGAGCGCGTCCGGCTCGTAAAAGCTGCGCGCTTTCTGCGACTCGATGGCGGAGCGCATGACCTGCCACATGTTCAGCTCCGGGCCGGCGGCGACATCGCTGCCGAGGCCGACGCGGAGGCCGGCGGCGCGGATTTTTTCCAGCGGGAGGATGCCGCTGCGGAGAAAAAGATTCGCGGTCGGGCAATGCGCGACGCTGGCTCCGGCGGTAGCGATGGCGGCGCGCTCGCGGTCGCTGAGGTGCAGGCAGTGGCCGAGCACGGTGCGCGGGGTGAGGAGGCCGCATTTTTCATACACGTCGGTGTAGTCGAGCGCCGTGGGAAACTGGTGCTTCACCTTCTCGATTTCCTCCAGATTTTCCGCGAGGTGCGTCTGGATGTATGCGCCGTATCTCGCGGCGAGTTCGGCGGCGGTGCGCATGAGCTTTTCGCTGCACGAAACGGCGAAGCGCGGGCTGAACGCGTACTCCAGCAGGCCCGCCGCCGCGCCGTGCCATGTCTTGCAGAGGCGCTCGCTTTCGTGGAGCGAGATGGAGGCGATTTTCGTCGGCTGGAGCTGCCCGTAGCTGCCCACGTCCATCATCATTTTGCCCATGATGACGCGCAGCCCGCTCGCCGCGGCGGCGTGAAACGCGGCCTCGCACGAGTCCTCGAAAATCGCGGTGTAGAGCATCGCCGTGGTCGTGCCGTGGCGGGCGAGTTCGGAGAAAAAAGCGCCCGCCTCGCGGCGGCCTTTCGCGCCGGTGAATTCGCGCTCCAGCGGGAAGATGTGCTGCCGCAGCCACGGGAGCAGTTCGCCGCCGCCGCGCGCGACCGCCGGGTACTGCGGGACGTGGGCGTGGAGGTCGATGAGGCCGGGGAAAATG
>JANXSB010000272.1 GCA_025352865.1 Chthoniobacter sp.
CCCAACAACAAACCCTGTTACCCCCACAACCTGATACCTGCTTCCAACCAGCAGCACAACCATTTCTCTCAATCTCGAATCTCCATGCGAAAACGCACCACCCGAGGACACGAGGCTATGGCCTAGGGTCCAGGGACCATCTGCGTGAAAAAGACGGCGCAATCATCCGGCTCAAAGACGTGGCCGAGGTCGATCTCGGGGCCGAGGACTACAACACCGACGTGCGCTTCACCGGCCAGCGCGCCACTTTCATGGGCATCTGGGTGCTGCCCACGGCGAACGCGCTGGACGTGATCAAAGCGGTCCGCGCGGAGCTGCCGGAGATCGAGCGGCAGTTGCCCGCGGGGATGAAAATGGGCGTGCCGTACGACGCCACGAAATACATCCAAGATGCGCTCCAGGAAGTGCTGCACACCTTGCTCGAAACGCTCGCCATCGTCGTCGTGGTGATCTTCCTTTTCCTCGGTTCGTGGCGCTCCGTGCTCATCCCAGTCGTGGCCATCCCCATCTCGCTGATCGGCGCGGCGTTTCTCATGCTCGCCTTCGGCTTCACGCTGAATCTGCTCACGCTCCTCGCCATCGTGCTGTCGGTCGGCCTCGTGGTGGACGATGCGATTGTCGTCGTGGAAAACGTGGAGCGTCATTTGCACGCGGGGCTCAAGCCGCTGCAGGCCGCGCTCAAAGGCGCGCGCGAACTCGTCGGCCCGATCATCGCCATGACCATCACCCTCGCCGCGGTCTATGCGCCCATCGGCATTCAGGGTGGGCTGACCGGCACGCTCTTCCGCGAATTCGCGTTCACCCTCGCCGGCGCGGTCGTGGTCTCCGGCGTCGTCGCGCTCACGCTTTCGCCGATGATGTCCTCGAAACTTTTGCGCGAAGGCGACTCGCACCGCGGTTTCGCCGGCTGGGTCAACCGCCGCTTCGACGGCCTCCGCACCCGCTACACGCGCACGCTTTCGGGCACGCTCCGCTGGCGTCCGGTCACGCTCACGCTCGCGGCGATCATCATTCTGCTCGGCGTCCCGTTTTTCATCATGACGCCGAGCGAACTCGCGCCGAAGGAAGACCAGGGCGTGATCCTCGGCATCATCCAAGCCGCGCCGAACTCGACCATCGAGCAGACCTCGCTCTACACGGAAAAGGTCAACGACGTTTTCATGTCGTTCCCGGAAACGCGGCACACCTTTCAGCTCACCCAGCCGTTCGGCGGTTTTTCCGGCATGGGCTTGAAACCGTGGAGCGAGCGCAAACGCACGCCTGAGCAAATGATGCCGGAGGCGTTTGCAAAACTCGGTGCTGTCGTCGGCGTCAAGGTCATCCCAATCACGCCCGCGCCTCTTCCCGGCGGCGGCGATTTTCCCGTCGAGTTTGTCATCGCCTCGACGGCCGAGCCGATCGAACTGCTCGGCCTCGCCAATCAACTCGTCGCCAAGGCAAATGAGCGGAAGGACATCTTCTTGTTCGCGGATACGGATTTGAAATACGACATGCCGCAGGCCGAGGTCGTCTTCGACCGCGACAAGGTCGCCTCGCTCGGCGTCAATCTCGGCCAAGTCGGCGCGGACCTCGGCACCATGCTCGGCGGCAATTTCGTCAATCGTTTCAGCATCCAGGGCCGCAGCTACAAAGTCATCCCGCAGGTCCGGCGCACCGAGCGCCTCAACCCCGATCAGCTCAAGGATTTTTACGTCACCGGGCCGGGCGGAAAACTCGTGCAGCTCTCGACCTTCGCGAGCGTGAAGCAATCCACCGAACCGCGGCAGTTGAACCGTTTTCAGCAGCTCAACGCCGCGAAAATCCAAGGCGCGATTCCCCCGCACATCACCCTCGATCAGGCGCTCAAAGTCCTCGAAACCGAGGCGGCGAAAATCCTGCCGAAAGGCTACTCCATCGACTACGCCGGCGAGGGTCGCCAGCTCCGCAAGGAAGGCAACAAACTGACCACCACGCTCATCCTTTCGCTGATCCTCATCTTCCTCGTGCTGGCCGCGCAGTTCGAGAGCTTCCGCGACCCGCTCATCATCCTGCTCGGCTCCGTGCCGCTGGCGCTTTCCGGCTCGCTGCTCTTCAGCTTCCTCGGCTTCACCACGCTCAATATCTACAGCCAAGTCGGGCTCATCACCCTCGTCGGCCTCGTGTCGAAAAACGGCATCCTCATCGTCGAGTTCGCCAACCATTTGCAGGAGGCCGGCGCGGCGAAACTCGCCGCCGTCATCGAAGCCGCGGGCACCCGTCTGCGCCCGATCCTGATGACTTCCGTCGCCACGGTCGCCGGGCACTTCCCGCTCGTGCTCGCCAGCGGCCCCGGCGCGGGCGCGCGCAACAGCATCGGCATCATGCTCGTCTCCGGCATGATCATCGGCACGTTCTTCACCCTCTTCGTGCTGCCCGCCATCTACATGCTCATCGCCCGCGACCGCCGCGGCGGAAAAGCCGATGCGGAAACCGAGAAGCTCATCCGCGAAGTGGAGATGGAATCCGTGGAGGCGTGATCGGAAATCCGCATCAGGTCCATTCCCGAGCAAAGCTTGGGAACGAGAGAAACGGTTTTACTTCCGCCGGAGACGGGAGGAAGCCAGTCGGGCGACGGACAGGCCGGTCGGCACTCATCCACGGTTAGGGCGCGGCGCGGGGGGGGAAAGGCGCTTACTTTTTCCCGATGAGCGGGGAAAGCGCCGCGGGCTGGCCGGTCGCGCCGACTTCGCCGGTGCGGGCGGTGCCGCGGACGAAGCTGAGCGTGGCGGAGCGTTCCTCGATGCCGTCGGGCGAGCGGGCGATGATCGGGATGCCGAAGTCGCCGTCCGGCAGGGTGAAGTGGTAGCGGAAGGTGCCGTCGGGGCTGAGGCGGATGACCTTGCCGTCGATCGTGACCGCGGCGTCGGGATGCGTGCCGCCGTAGAAGATGATCTCGGCGTTGACGTGCATGAAGAAGCCGCGCTCGCGTTTCACGCTGAAAGGCTGCGCGCTCCAGCTCGCGCCGATGCCGCTGAAGAGGCTCGTGGGGCCGGG
>JANXSB010000277.1 GCA_025352865.1 Chthoniobacter sp.
CAAAGCCCGTCGTCGTCACGATGGGCGCGCTGATCGTCGCGGTGTCCGCCGCATTCACCACGCTGATGATCGAACCGGTCTGCACATTCAGCGGTGCCGCCAGGCTCCCGGCGATCTCGTAGCCGCCCACATTGAAAGTCAGACCGCGCGCCTGGAGACCGGCCACCGTGATTGTCAGCACGCCCGGCGTGCCTTGGAAAATGGCGTCGCTCGCCGCCAGGTTGTCCCACTTCACCGGCGCTGCGGTGCCCGTCACGTCATTCCAGTCCAGTGTCGTCAGATCCCAGTTTCCCGTACCGCCGAAACCCGCCGCCGCGCCGTTCACGTCCCAGTACTGCGTGCCCGCCTCCGCACCCGCCGCGCAGCCGAGCAGCGCCGCGATGGCTCCCGCCAGAATGCGCCGCCGGAGCGGACGCGTCACATTGGTGCTGGCATCGTGAGTCGGTGGTTTGGTCGTGGCGTTCTTTTTCATGGTCGGGTGGTGGGTGGAAAAAATCGGGGTTCGCGCTTTGAAAAAGCCCAGCCCGCGAGTCAAAAAAACCTCGCGCCTTTCTAATACGCTGCAACGGGGCGCGGGATGTCTTCCGCAGATTGATTGGGGGACGCGGGCGAGCCGGTTCCGTCAGGAGAGAATCGCTCGGTTTTCAAAGCCCGCGTATGTGCCGCCCACCGCCGGGCGTGTCAAAGAAAACTTTCCCCGCCGCACCCGCCTCGTCCTCCCCCTCTGCCATTTTCCATTTTCCATTTTCCATTTCCTCACTCTCCCTCCAGCGCCGTCCGCGCCGCCGCCAACTGTGCGCGCTGCGCCTTGTCCACTTTCGGAAACGCGAGGTCGAGCGACTCCAGCGTCTCGATCACCGCCGCCATCACCGCCATCCGCGTGAACCATTTGTTGTCCGCCGGAATGACGTGCCACGGCGCGTCCTCCGTCGCCGTGTGCGCGATCGTCTCCTCATAAGCCGCCTGATACTCGTCCCAGTGCCCGCGCTCCTTCAGGTCGCCCGCGGAGAATTTCCAATTCTTCGCCGGCTCCTCCAGCCGCGCGAGAAAGCGCCGCTTCTGCTCGGCCTTCGACACGTTCAGAAAAAACTTCCGCACCACCGTCCCATTGCGCGCGAGGTGGCGCTCATACGCCACGATGTCCTCGAACCGCTCCCGCCAGATGTGCTTGGACACGAGCTTCGCGGGCAGCCGCTGCGTTTGCAAAATCTCCGGATGCACCCGCACCACGAGCGTCTCCTCATAATAGCTGCGGTTGAAAATCCCGATCCGCCCGCGCTCCGGCAGCGCGCACGCCGCGCGCCACAGGAAATCGTGATCCAGCTCCGTCGCCGAGGGTGCCTTGAAACTCGTGACCTGGCAGCCCTGCGGATTCACGCCCGACATCACATTCTTGATCGTGCCATCCTTCCCCGCCGCATCCATCGCCTGGAAAATCAGCAGCACCGCCCGCTGATCCTGCGCGTAGAGCTTTTCCTGCAAAGCCGCCAGCCGCTCCACACCCCGCGCCAGCAGCGCCGCCGCGCCGTCCTTGCCGTGAAATTTCCAGGTGTCCGCCGGGTCGTGATCCTTGAGGCGAAACTTTTTGCCGTTCGTGATGCGATAGCGTTCCGCGAGATCGGCAAAGGTGATTTTTTTTGGCATGGGCGCGGCTGGATTCGGGGTGGAAAAGGGGTGCCTCTATTTCGCCTTCGCGCCTTTCGCCGGGCTGCGAAGGCTGACGGAATCAAGATCGAGCGCCTTCTGCGGGATGATCTCCGCGTCCTTGAACGCCGCGCCAAGCGTCGCGCGCAAATCCTCCGCGCGTCCCGCGATGACCACGCACGTCTCGGCGCTCTGCAGATGCTCGCGCGCGAATTTCCGCACCGCGTCCGGCGCGACCGCGCGCACTTCCGTCTGGTAGCTATTCAGCATGCCGAGCGGCACATCCAGCACCGCCCAGCCCGCCAGCCGCGTGGCAAAACCGTCGTTCGTTTCCAACGAGCGCTCGTACTCGCCGGTCAGCGTGCTCGTGCGCGGCGTCAGTTCGTCCGCAGGTACCGGCTCCGCGGCGAGCCGGTCCAGCTCCGCGCGCATCAGCACCGCCACCTCCGGGCCCGCCGAGTTTTTCGTCTGCGCCACCGCGATGAACGCCCCGCCCAACCGCCGCGCACCCAGCTCGCTCGATGCGCCGTACGTGAGCCCGCGCTTCACCCGAATCTCCTCGTTCATCCGCGCGCTGTATCCACCGCCCAGCACCGCGCTCGCGATCACGCCCGGAAAATAATCCGCCGCCTTCCGCGCCACCGCGATCTTGCCGACGATCACCGCCGCCTGCCCTGCATTCGGCATGTCGATGATGACCACGCGCGGCTTCGCGGGCGCTTCCGCCACGCGCCCCGCCGTCAGCGGCGCGGCGGGCTTTTTCCAGTCGCCGAAAAACTGCTCCGCCCACGCGAAGCCCTGCTCCGCCGTCACGCTCCCCGCGAAAACGAGCACGGCGTTGTCGGGCCGGAAGTAAGTCCCATGCAGCTTCGCGAGCTGCGCGCGGCTGAGGTGCGCCACGCTTTTCGGCGTGCCGCTCAGCATGTGCGCATAAGGCCCGTCGCCGAAAATCACCCGCGCCGCCACCGCCTTCGCCAGCGTGCCCGGCTCCTCCATTTTCACGCGCAGCTCATCCAGCGTCTCCGCGCGCAGCCGCTCCACCTCCGCCGCCGCGAGCGCGGGCCGCCGCACCACGTCGCTCAGAATCTCCAGCGCCGCCGGAGCCTGCGCCGCCATGACCGTCAGCTTCGCCGCCGTCTCGTCCCAACCCGCGCCCGTCTCGATCGTCCCGCCCAGCGCCTCGATCGCCTGCGCCACCTGCGGCGCGCTCCGCTTCCCTGCACCGCGCATGAGCAGCGCCGCCGTCATCTCCATCGCCCCCGCCCCATCCGCCGGATCGACCTCGCCGCCGCTCTTGATCACGAGCTGCGCCGACAGGATCGGC
>JANXSB010000291.1 GCA_025352865.1 Chthoniobacter sp.
CCGCTGGTTCAAGGACATCGCGCTTGTGGAACTCGACGCCACGCAGCTCACCCTGCGCGTGCCGAACAACATCTACCAACTGTGGATCGAGACGAACTACATCAGCCTCCTGCGCGCCGCCGTGCTGCTCGTCCTCCAGGAAATGCGCGAGATCCGTTTTGTCCTCGCGGATGTCGCCGAGGAACCGCAGTCCGAGTCCGCCGTGCCGCCGCTGCGGAAAAGCGCCGCGGTCGAAGCCGAGGCTCCCGAGCCGCCCGCGAACGGGATGAATCCGCGCAACACGTTCGACGGTTTCGTGGTCGGAACGAACAACCAGTTTGCCCAGGCCGCGTGCAAAGCGGTCTCGGATGCGCCGGCGAAAACCTACAATCCGCTTTTCATTTACGGCGGCGTGGGACTCGGCAAGACGCACCTCATGCACGCGATCGGCTACGCCATCGCGGCGAAGAAAAAAACGAAGGTCGTGTACATCACGAGCGAGGCCTTTACGAACGAGTTCATCGACGCGATTCAAAACAACACGCTCTTCAAATTCCGCCGACGCTACCGGCAGGCGGACGTGCTGCTCATCGACGATATCCAGTTTCTCGCCGACAAAGGCCGCACGCAGGAGGAATTTTTCCACACCTTCAACACGCTCTTCGACGGCCATAAGCAGATCGTGCTTTCGAGCGACCGTCCTCCGGCGGAGATCGCGAATCTCGAAACGCGGCTGGTTTCGCGATTCGAGTGGGGCCTGACCGCCGAGCTTCAGGCGCCCGATGTCGAGACACGCACCGCCATTCTCCGCAAAAAAGCGCAGAGCCTGGAGATCAAGGTGCCGGGCGAGATCATCGTCTTTCTCGCGGAGCGCATCCGCTCGAATGTCCGCCGGCTCGAAGGCGCGCTCATGCGCGTGGCGTCCTACATTTCGCTGCACGACGGCGGCATCCCGACCGCCGAGAAGATCGAGCATTTGCTCCGCGATATTTTTCACGAGGAGGCGCGGCGCGCGATCACCATTGACCAGATTCAAAAGCGCGTGGCGGAGCACTTCGATGTGCGGATCGCCGACATGACGAGCAAGCGCCGACCCGCGAACATCGCCTTCCCGCGGCAGATCGCGATGTATCTCGCGCGCGAACTGACGAAGACTTCGCTGAGCGAAATTGGCGAAGCGTTCGGCGGGCGCGACCACGGCACCGTGCTCCACGCGCACCGCCTCGTGAAAGGCCGGATGCTCAAGGACGACAAGACGCGGAGTGTCGTTTCGTTCCTCGACAATCAGCTCACGCGCTGACCGCGCGGGCATAATCATCACCGCGCGCGGGAAAAGGATTGCGCCGCCGCGCGCAATCATTCATCTAAACCGAATTCCACTCCCTATGAAATTTAGCGTCAGCAAAGAGAAGCTCCTCGCAGGTCTGCAGACTGTGCAAAACGTCGTCAGCACCCGCACCACGCTTCCCATCCTTTCCAACGTCCTGCTTCACGCCGCCGACGGCAAACTGAGGCTCACCACGACCGATCTCGATGTCGGCGTGAGCGGCGAAACCGACGCGCAAATCGACAAGCCCGGCGCGACCACGCTGCCCGCGCGGCGTCTGGCGAACATCGTTCGCGAGCTGCCCGCCGCCGAAGTGCAGATCGACATCGACTCGAAAAACGTCGCCTCGATCCGCTGCGGTCAGAGCTTTTTCAAAATCCTCGGCCTGCCCGAGGAGGAATTTCCGCCGCTGCCGAAATTCGAGGATGCGAAGACCTTCACGCTCAACCAGCAGGCACTGCGCGACGCGCTGAAAAAAACCAGCTATGCCATCTCGACCGACGAGACGCGCTACGTGCTCAACGGCATCCTGTTTTCGTTCAAGGAGAACAAACTCACCATGGTCGCGACCGACGGACGCCGCCTCGCGCTCGTGGATCTCGAGGTCGAGTTCCCGCGCAGTCAGGAGGTCGAGATCATCGTCCCGACGAAATGCGTGACCGAACTCGGACGCCTCCTCGGCGACGAGGGAGACGTGAAAATGAGCGTCGGCGAAAACCAGGTCGCGTTTGAAATCGGCGGCACGCTGCTCGTCTCGAAACTGATCGAAGGCAATTATCCTAACTACCGCCAGGTCATCCCCGGCGATGCGAAAGAGCGCATCACGCTGGAGCGCGAGACGTTCCTCAACGCCGTGCACCGCGTCTCGCTGCTCTCGAGCGAAAAATCGAATTCGGTGAAGCTCGTCTTTTCCAAAAACAACATCGAAATCGCTGCGAACACGCCTGATGTCGGCGAAGCGCGCGAGTCACTGGCCGTCGCCTACAAGGGCCGCGAATTCTCGATCGCCTTCAACCCCGAATTCCTCCAAGCCCCGCTCCGCGCGCTCTCGAATGATGAAGTCTATCTCGACCTCATCGACGAAATGAGCCCCGGCGTGATCAAGATACAGAGCCCGTTTCTTTATGTGCTGATGCCAGCGCGTGTTCGAAGGTCGACGCCGAGATGCGGGGTGTCTGCGAAGC
>JANXSB010000293.1 GCA_025352865.1 Chthoniobacter sp.
GGCCAACATCGATGCAGTCGGGGAATGTTGAAACAAGAATCAGTGTGGAAAGAACCAACATCAGTAAACGAATCGTTAGCGCTAATTTGGTCATGCGTGAAATGTCGCCTAACGACCCCAAGCTCAGCGACGGGCGTGCCAGCCGCGCCCGTTCGCTGCAGCGCATGGTTAGGCGTTCGTTCGGACTTGCGCCAGCGTTGGCGCGTGGCCGCGAAACGGCGCGTGAAAGTAAGAGCCGCGCTCCGTGCTGCGGCGAGCGGCAGGCTGTGCTGATGGGCTGACGGCAACGCCGCAGAAGGAGGCTGGGGAGCGGGAAGAAAGACGCCCGCCAAGCGAACCGATTCACGAGCTGAAGACGTGGAGCGTAGCTGTGCTGCCGACAGCGAAAGCGAAGCGCAAACTGGGACAACGCCACTCATCGCCGCGAGGGTGGCCGCGTGAGCGAAGCCGGGCAACGCCAAACTCTCGAACATCGTCCGCCACGCCGCGAGGGTTGACGCTCTCCTCTCGCCTGCCGACGACCGGATAACTGGCGACTGATAACCGCTCGAACTACTCGTGACGTTGGCTTCGGAGTGAATCATGGAGGGCTACGTTCTCGGGAGTGGCGCGAGAACGCCTAACATGTGGGTTATTACGCTGTTTTGCAACATAAGCAGGGCTTTTCAAGAAATGGTCTTCGTTTTGCAGGACTATTGCCTCATCTCCCGCAGGCCGAAAGGAGCGCGGGCACTCCTGCCCGCTTCATTCATCTGCGCGGAAACGGAGGCATGGGGCGAGACCAACCGTTGGGCGCGGTTCCGCTATCGGTGACGCGACACGCTCATAAATTTTTTCCCATAAAATCCCCGGCGAAACGTCCTTATCTTTTTCCGGGCATGAACCCAACCCATGCTTTCCCGACACCGGACGAATACGCCACATGGATCAACCGCCGACTCGGCGCGGAGGTGCGCCGTCGGAGGATCGCTCTCGGGCTGAGCGCGTATGCCTTGGCGCGGGCGGCGGGCGTGAGTGGCCAGGCCATCCTGAACTTGGAGCAGGGTCGGCTGAAACAGGGCTGTATGTCCGGCACTCTGGCGCGGATCGCCCGGTGCCTCGGCATCACTCTGTCCGAACTGGTCACCGCGGCGGAGAACGGTCAGGACTAGCCAAATCTATTTGGCTAACGCTCATCCGGCAAACCTGTTGGGATGTCCTCCATGACGAATCGACAGCCGGTGGGCACAAAAAAGCGGGCGATTCGCGTGCTTGCGGCGTTCGGCGCTGAAAGTGAGCGGTTTTACAGGATAAACGGTCCGTCCGGACACGGAAATGGATCGTTCACTCGTGGAAGCCATCCGTTCACTCGCGGAAGCCACCCGTTCACTCGCGGAAGTCAGTCGGGGTTTGCTCCTCCACACAAACTTTCAGACAGGCTCGCGAGATGACCTCTGGAGCGTGTCAGCCAACCTCTCGGCATGTGTAAACCTATAAACGGCAGTTGGAAGTTGCCTGTGGAGTGTGGCTGGCGCATGGCAGTAGGGCATGGCCGCCAACGACTCTTCTCTTGTGCCTCACCCTGCGGGTGAACCCGACTCCCTCTCTCTGTCTCGCGTTCTGGAGGTCGCGATGCGCTCGGCTTCGGTGGCCTCCGATGAGTCGCGGGTGCAGACCGCTGGAGGTGTCGTCCATGTCCAATGGGACCCGCAGGCTCCGCTCACGCCCATCGGACAGCTCGTGTTCTTCGCTCAGTTCCTCGATGTCAGCGGGCACTTTGATCGCCTTTGTGACACTTGTCCTGTGCGCCTCTCCAGCCCCAATGCCCCCGGTGCTCGCGATGTGCTGGGCACGCTGCTCATGGGCGTGCTCTGCGGCCAGCAGCGTTATGCGCACCTGAGTGCCTTGCGTTTTGATCCGGTCAATCCGCCCCTGCTGGGCATGAGCAAGGTGGTCAGCGAGGACAGTGCGCGGCGCTACCTCGGCGCGATGAGACCGGAGCAGTCCGAGCAGTGGCTGCGCGCGCAGTTGCGCGAGTGCTACGAGCCGCTGCTGCTGGAGCCTTGGGTGCTGGATGTGGATACGACCATCAAGCCCATTTACGGCCATCAAGAGGCGGCCAAGAAGGGCTACAACCCGAGCAAACCTGGGCGTCCGAGCCTCGCGTATCACAGTTACTTCATCGGCACGCTGCGAGTGTGTTTGGACGTGGAGGTCGAAGCCGGAGATCAATGCGCGGCCAAGCACGGACATGCCGCGCTGTGGCGTCTCATTGACGAACTGCCTGCGGCGCAACGCCCCACCTTGCTGCGCGGCGACCTGGCCTATGGCGAGGAGAAGCTCATGAGCGCGTGCGAAGAGCGCGGACAGAAGTATCTCTTCAAGCTGCGCCAGAGTCCCAGAGTCAAAGACCTCGTCAAGCTGCTGGAGAAGCGCGAGCGCGGCGCGTGGAGCGATGCGGGCCAGGGCTTTGAAGGCATCGAGAGCCGGCTGCGGCTCAAAGCTTGGAGCCGCGAGCGGCGCGTCATCGTGTTGCGTCGCCCGATCAAAGTGCGCGAACCCAAGAGCGAGCTACCGTTGTTGGAGGCGGCGCACATCATCGTGGAAGCCAGCGCCGCCTATGAGATCATGGTGCTCATCACCGACATGGAGCTGCCCATCATGTCGATGGCACAGCTCTACCGAGATCGAGCGGATGTGGAGAACTGCTTTGATGAGCTCAAGAACCAATGGGGTTGGGGAGGGTTCACCACGCAAGACCTCGCGCGCAGCCAAACCATGGCGCGGTTCGTGGGGCTGGTGTATAACTGGTGGAGCCTGTTCGTGGGACTCATCGAACCCACCAAGCACGCCGAAGCCATCACGAGCCGACCGCAACTGCTGCACGGAGTCGCGCGCGTGACGCACAGCGGCAGGCAGACCACATTGAGCGTGACCAGCACGCACAAAGACGCCGCGCACACGCAGGCCCGGCAAGGCTGGGTGGGACGTTTTTTGAGCAGCATGAGGCAGGCTGCGGAGCAGTTGAGCCGACAGGACATCTGGCGACTGATCCTAAGCACCGTCTTCATGCGCTTCCTCAAGGGCCGCATCATCGGCACGCCGCTCAGATCACCCCAAGTCGCCTTCGCCTGATCGGTTCAACTGCCGGTTTTAGGGTCAACGAAGTCCCCGGCACACGCGATCAGGAACGATGCAGTTTGGGAAGCATCCGCTGCGTGATTTCGTCGAGCGAAGCACCGCCGCTCATGGTTTCCATGTGCTTTCGCGTGGCGTTCTGGTCAGCGGACATAAAAAAGTGGAGGCGAGGGGAGTTGAACCCCTGTCCGAATTGCCGTTAATGAAAGCGTCTCCATGCTCAGTGAGCCATTTGATCTCGGCGAGGGAGCTTCGACTCACAAAATCTCCTGCACCCAGCGCCCTGTTTTTCTCACCTCCGGCCCCGCGCGCGCGAACCAAAGACCAGCCTGTGGTAGTCGCCCCTCTAGTTCAC
>JANXSB010000307.1 GCA_025352865.1 Chthoniobacter sp.
GTAGAGATTGCGTTTGGTGGAGCTGGTGGCGTTGCCGCTGTTGGTCCAGTCGGAGGCTTGCGTGCCGCCCTGCCCGGCGCTGCCGGCGTTGGGGTTGTTGCCGATGCCGGTGGCGCTTGTCTGGCTGGGATTGGAGCCCCAGTTGTTGATCGCAAAAAGCGTCTGCCCGGCGGCGTGATTGTGAACCTGCATGCAGCCGTAGCCGCCCGCGGTCATCGTGTCGCCCCAGTCGAAAACCGTGTCGCTGGCGCTGGCGATGCCGAGCGCATTCGCGGGGCTCGTGCCGCCGCCCCAGAACTCGATGTTGCCACCCGCGAGATCGCTGCCGGTGACGATGCTGGCGACATTCGACGCCACATTCATGTGCGTTACGTTTTGCTGAAACGGCGTGGCGGTGACGCCGAGCGTGGGCACGCCGGTTTTCGCGAGCTGGCTGGTGTGCCGGTCGAAGGACGCATAGACCCACTGGCCGTCGAGTTCGAGGAGGTAGGCCACGCGGTCAAAGAGCTGCTCGCCGTAGCGCGATTCGTCGATGCTGTAGGGAATCGGATTCGAGTTCCACTGCGGCGTGGTCGTGGGGATCGCGACTTGATACACGAGCCGGTAGCCGGCGGCCTCGGGGACATTCGCGAGCACCGGCGGAGGCACGGCGACGGTGAAGGAAACCGCCGCGCCGGGCAGGATCAGATTCGCCGCCTGCGAGCGGTCGCGCACGCCGGAGATGCCCACGGAATAAGCAACGCCGGGCGTTTGCGCGCTGGTCGTGAGGGCGATTTCCTTTTGCCCGCTGAGCAAAGTCGCGCCGGTGACGGTGAGGCCGGGGATGGTGAAATTCGCAGGCGTCGCGGAGATGTCGGCGACGGGTTCGTCGAAGGTGACGGTGAGGCGGTTGAGCGTGCTCGATCCGGTGGCGGCGACGGGCAGCGGGCCGGTGGTGTCGCTGTTTCCGGGCAGGACGAAAATGTGGAGCACGCGGTTGGCATAGACCGCGGAGTTGTCGGCGAAAGTCCAGTCCGGCGCTCCGCTGGACTGGTTGCCGAGGCCGAGGCCAAAGCCGTTGCTGCCGCTCGTCGCGCCCCAGTGGTTGAAGGCGAAAAGCGTCTGCTGCGCGGCGCTGTCGTGGTTGTGAACCTGCATGGAGCCGTAGCCCGTGCCGGCGATCCGCGTGTCGCCGAAATCGTAGGTCGCGGCGCTGGCATTGGGCACATTCGCGGCATTTCCCGGCGTGTAGTCGCCGGGCCAGAACTCGATGTTTCCCCCGGTCAGGCCCGTGCCGGTGACGATCCCCGCGACATTCGAGACGACGTTGAGGGCGGTCACATTTTGCTGAAAGGTCGCGCCGGACGCGGCGGTGGGGACGCCGGTTTTGCCGGCGTCGGTGGTGAAAGCATCCATCGAGGTCCAGATGAATTTCGGCGTGGCCGTACCGGTCTGGAGTTCGAGGTAGTAGGCGATGCGGGTGAAGGAGCCGATGTCGGCGTGATTGTCCACGGCATACACGAGGCTGTTCACATTGCCGCTGGCCGGGATGGCCAGCGAATAGACGAGCTGGTAACCGGCGGCCTCGGGCACATTTGCCGCCACGGCGGCGGGCAGCACCGGCGTGGCGGCGGGCAGGATGAGGACGTGCAGGACCCGCCGCGAATAGCTGCCGGCGTTTGCGGCGAAGGTCCAGTCCACGCCGGTGTTGACCGGCGCGGCGTCGTTGCCGATGCCGATGTCGAGAGTGCTGCCGTCGATGCCAAAATCATTCACGGCCAGCACCGTCTGCGCGGCGGCCGCGTCGTGATTGTGAATCTGCATCGAGCCGTAGCCCGCGCCCGGCACGAGGGTGTCGCCAAAATCAAAATTCGTCGCGCTGGCGTTGGGCACGCCGAGCCCATTGGCCTGCGAATAATTGCCCGGCCAGAACTCGATGTTGCCTCCGGTGGCCGTCGTGCCGTTGACCACACCGGCGACGTTCGAGAGGACGCTGAGGTTCGTCACGTTTTGCTGGAAAACCGCGCCGCTCGCGACTGTCGGGATGCTGAGCTTCGCCTTGCTGATGGTGAAGGCATCCATCGCCGCCCACACGTATTGCACGGGGCCGCCGGGCTTTTGCAGCTCGAGATAATAGGCCACGCGGCTGAACGAGCCCTGGGCTGCGCGATCGTCGAAAGTGTAGGCGCTGTTCGATGCGTTGAAGTCGCCCGTGACGGGGAGATTGAGCGATGCGACGAGCTGGTAGCCGTTCGCCGCCGCGCCGATATTGGCGACGATTTCCGGCGGCAGCGCGGGAACGCCGACGGCGATGCTGGAGCCGGGTGCGATGGGATTCGCATTGGGCGAACTGTCGCGCACACCGCTGACCGTGAGCGTGAGCGGCGTGGCCGCGGGTTGCGCGGTGGTGAGCAGTTGCACGTCGCGCTGATTGGCCGCGAGCGTCGCGCCGAGCACGATGACGCCGCCATTGAGCGTAAAGTTTTCCGCTTTCACCGACGCACCCGCGAGCGGCTCGGAAAAGCGGACCGTGACCTGCGTGCGGCCATAGCTCGCCGTGGCGGAGGCGAGCGTGGGCGGCGCGGTGTCGCCGGTCGTCTGCACGAGCACTTGCAGCGTCTTCACGGTGTAGTTGCCGGCGTTGTTGGCGAAGGTCCAGTCCACGCCGTTGTTCACGGGCGCGGGGTTGTTGCCGATGCCGAGGTCGGCGTTCGTGGCGGTCAGCGTGCCGCCCCAATTATTGAAACCGAAAATCGTCTGACCCGCGCCCGTATTGTGGAGCTGCATCGAGCCGTAGCTGCCGGGCGAGGGCTGATCGCCGAAGTCAAAGAGGGTGTCGCTCGCGCCTGCCACACCCGCCGAATTCGCCGTCGCATAATTCGTCGGCCAGAATTCCAGATTCCCCGCCAGCCCTGTGCCCGTGCTCATTCCCGGCACATTCGACACCACGTTCAT
>JANXSB010000346.1 GCA_025352865.1 Chthoniobacter sp.
CACGGCTCGGTGTTGATCGCCGCGATCACGAGTTGCACGAACACCTCCAATCCAAGCGTCATGCTCGCTGCCGGTTTGCTCGCGAAGAAGGCGAACGCCAAAGGCCTCACCGTGAAGCCCAGCGTCAAAACCTCGCTCGGACCCGGCAGCCGCGTCGTGACCGATTACCTCACGAAAACTGGCCTTCAGGAAGAACTCGACAAGCTCGGCTTCCAGACCGTCGGCTACGGTTGCACCACCTGCATTGGCAACAGCGGGCCACTCGACAAAGGTATTGAAGATGTCGTCCGCGCACAAGACATCATTGGTGCCAGCGTGCTCAGCGGCAACCGCAACTTCGAGGCGCGCGTGCATCAGAACATCAAGGCCAACTTCCTCATGTCCCCGCCGCTCGTCGTCGCCTTCGCCCTCGCCGGCCGCGTGGATATCGACCTCACCACCGAGCCCATCACCATCGCCGCGGATGGCACGCCCGTTTTTCTCCGCGACCTCTGGCCCAGCCTCGCCGAGATCAACGACGCCATGCGCAGCGCACTCAGCCCGGAGGTTTTCCGGCGCCTCTACACCGACTTCGCCACGCTCAATCCGAAGTGGAACGAAATCCCCAGCACCGCCGGCGACGTCTATGCGTGGGACGAAACGAGCACCTACATCCAGGAGCCACCGTTCTTTAATAACTTCGGCATGGAGCCCGGCCACATCCACGAAATCAAAAGCGCGCGCCCCCTCGGCATCTTCGGCGACAGCGTCACCACCGACCACATCTCCCCCGCCGGCGCCATCAAGAAAGCCACCCCCGCCGGCGCCTACCTCACCCAGCACGGCGTCGAGCAGGACGACTTCAACAGCTACGGCTCCCGCCGCGGCAACGACCGCATCATGACCCGCGGCACCTTTGCCAATGTCCGCATCAAAAACCTCATGGCCCCCGGCACCGAGGGCGGCGTCACCCGGCTCCAGCCGACCGGCGAGCAGATGCCCATCTACGACGCCGCCCTCCAGTACCAAAGCTCCGGCGTCCCCCTCATCATCCTCGCCGGCCAGGAATACGGCACCGGCTCCTCGCGCGACTGGGCCGCCAAAGGCACCGCCCTCCTCGGCGTCAAAGCCGTCGTCGCCCAGAGCTTCGAGCGCATCCACCGCAGCAACCTCTGCGGCATGGGCCTCGTCCCCCTGCAATTCCCCGAAGGCGTCAACGCCGCCTCCCTCCACCTCGACGGCACCGAGACCTTCGACGTCCTCGGCCTCAGCGACGACCTCCGGCCCATGAGCGACCTCACCCTCGTCATCCACCGCGCCGACGGCACCGAGGTGAAACAGACCGTCCGCTGCCGCATCGACACCGCCATCGAGGTCGATTACGTCCGCCACGGCGGCATCCTGCCCTACGTCCTGCGGCAGTTGCTCGGGGCGTAAAGGGGAGCGCGGGTGCGCAAATGAAGGTAAATGAGCGGGACGCGAAAGAGATTGGAAAAATAGCCCGCAACGGCAACGGACATTACGCATTTTCCAACAATAACCGGTTGCGGGCTCCTAATCGCAGAATCATGCTAATCAATGACCCTTCAATATATCTCCGCCCACGATCTCGAACGTCAGCTTGCGACATTGACGATGCGCCATCCGGCCATCATTGAACTCAATAAGTCTGCTCTCAAAAGCGCACGCGCTTTTGCTACAGAATTGGACAACGATCCGAAACTTTCGGACGCATACGCGTTCGTGACCGTCCGGATCTCATAGAGAACTGATTTCGCTATGCCGGAATTCAAAATTGATGTCGAACGACGGGCTGGACCGGGTGTGTCCGTTCGATATGAAACCTCGGAAACAGTCGTAGAGGAATTCAATGGCAATGAAATTGCGCAGCATGTTGAGGTTTACGTCCTCATCGGCCATAACGCTGCAACCAAAGCGTTCGCTTGGCGGGTTGGCGGGGAGGTACGCGGTGAACCTTCGAGGACGATTGTTATTTTGGAACCCGCTATCATCACCGCAAATCAAGCCGTGCTCAGAAACCCTCGGCGGGCATTGAAAGACGCGATACAAAGGGACTGATTTTCTGCTTGATGGTAGTGTGCTAATTTCCCGCTCCCGGTTGTGGAGCACTCTTCTTCACTGAACTTTTTGAATCGCTTTAACCAATTCGGGGAATTCATCAAACGACCTAACGACGTCTGCGTTCTCGTTGCATAGGATCGAGACAGCCTTCAAAAGCATCGGAATTCCAGCGGTCAGCGGAACAAGCACCACTTGAACTTTTCCGCCAAGCTCTCGGAAGCGAAGTTCCAAAGTTCCTCCTATCAATTCAATTTCGTATTGCATGGCGCATGTAAAGACTCAGGAAAATGCTTCGTCGTAAAGCGTATTGAATCGCGCTTTCCGCGGACTTTGACGCCGGAGGCGTCGGAGAAATTAGCCGGTGGTGGAGCGAAGCGAAACCACCGGAACCCACCCCACACAAGATTCCGCCCCGGAGGGGCGGCGGAAAGCCTCCCGGCGACGGTTCCCGCGCCCCTCCGGGGCGCATGCGTGGGGGGTGCGGGGTCCGGTGGTTCTCGCTCGGGGACTCGCTGCACCACCGGCTAATTTCCGTTAGCCCTCCGGGCTGGTTCGCCGGCAGCACACCCGGCTGCGCCTTCACCCAGCGGATGTATCACCCGACGGGTGGTGGCAGTGGGAGGCGGAGGAGGAAGTCGCCGAACTCAAGGCCGGGGGCGTCGGGCGCGGGCGCATAGACCGGCGCGAGGCGGTAGAAGCGGTCATAGACCATCTGCACCACGGCGTAGGTGCGCAGGGTGGCGAGGTGGTTGGAAATCATCGCCGGCTTGCGCCCGAGCCGCCGGGCGATTTCGTTGACCGGCAGCGGCTCGCCGCGCGCCAGCTCGCGCAGGATACCTACGCGGGTGGCGTCGGAGAGGATAAAGCACTGGTCTTCCAGCGGGAGCAGCGGCGTGACAGGCGTGGGGTCGCTCATGGGGTCGGGGAGGTTGAAACTGGTTCGACTGCGGAGAAAAGCACGCCAGCCCCAGAGTAGCCAGCCATTTTTCGTCGATTGGGAACGGCACTGGAACACGTCCATGGCTCGGCGGAGCGTTAGGGATCGATGCCGGAACACGTCGTCGGCTCGGCAGAGCGCTAGGGAGCGGTGCCGGAACATTCCGCTGGCTTCCGCTGGCGCTCGGAATCGGTGAAAACTCACTCTTTCGGCTCGGCGGAGCGCTCGGGATCAATGCCGGAACACGCCCCCGGCTCCGCGGAGCGCTCGGCGGAGGTGGCGGAGCGTGTGTTTGGCTCTCCCGAGCCCGGGGGATTGCTCTCCGCACGGTCGGAATTGGAGCGCGCCGGTTCCGGGGAGCCAGAACTTCCGTGCGGATGCGCGGACTATGACTACGGGGAGGAGTGCCGCCGTTACCCGTCCTGAGGCTACTTCCGGGTGGCGAGGTATTCGAGGACGTCGCGCAGTTCGGTGCGCGTGAGCATTTCGCCGAGGCCGGGGAGCATGGGCGAGGGGGCGGCCTGGCGCTCTTTGATCTGCGCGAGGGGCACGGTCTGGGTCTGCATTTTGCCCTGCGCGTCGAGGACGCGGAGTTTCACGCCTGCGGCGTCCTGCCCGGCGAGGGTGCCGGCGACGATGTCGCCGTTGGCGAGAGTGAGGACGACGGTCTCGAAGCCCTCGGCGATTTTCGCGCTCGGCAGGATGATGGATTCGAGCAGGTAGGCGCGGTCTTTGGTCGCGCCGATGTGGGTGAGTTCGGGGCCGACCAGGCTGTCGCCGGTCTCGCACTTGTGGCAGCGCAGGCATTCGGTCTGCGCTTTTTCGCGGAAAATTTTGCGCCCGTTGTCGGAGTTTCCACCGAGCAGCGCGGTGCGGTATTTGGCGAGCGGATCGGTGGCGGGAAGCGCGGCTTCGTATTTCGCGAGCTTGTCTTTCAGCTCCGCGGCGTCGCGCTTTTTCGCGGCCTCGATGACGTCGAGCTGGATTTCGCCGGGGAGTTGATTGGCGACGAGATTGTCGAGCAAAGAGCCGATCACCACGTCTGCGTCGTGCCCTTTCATCTGGCCGAGCGCGGCGAGGCCGCCCTGCTTCTCCACGACCGCGCCGGTGTTCACGATGTCTGCGATGACTTTCACCGCCGCTGCCGGATCGGCAGCCGCAAGCGCCTGCAATCCCTCGGCGCGAATCTTCGCATCCTTGTCGAGCACCGCGGCCCGCGCGGCTTTCGCCAAATTCACGTCCTTGAGCGCGGCGAGCGCCTTCAGTGCCTCGATTCGCGCCGCGCTGCCCGCCTTGTCATTGGACGCGAGTTGCGCCAGCGGTTCGCCGACGCCGGAGATGGAAAGTTTCGCCACGAGTTTCGCGACCATTTCCTGCACGCCGCCCGGCGCGTCTTTCAAAAGCGCGGGCACGGCGGCGGTCATGGCGGCGGCGGCGTCACCGGGACCGCGGTCGGGAATGGGCCGCCATTGGTTGAGCAGGCGGTCTTTGGCACTCGGGCTGCCCCAGGCTGCGAGCGCATTGAGCGCGTCTTTGCGCGCATCTTCCGGCGCGGCGGACGACGCGGCGAAGGCGGCAATCGCGCGGGCGTTTTCCGTTTTGCCGAGACGGTAGTTGGCGTTCACCGCGCGGTTGAGAATGTGCGGGTTCTTGAGCGCGGGATTGGCGAGCAGCGCGGCGAGCGCGGGCATCGCGGCGTCGATCGGCGCATCGTGAATCGCGCGCGCGGCCTCCAGCACCACGCTCTCGTCCGCGTCCTTCAAAAACGCGGCGACGAGCGGGTTCTTGAGCTGCCGCAAAGCGACGACCGCATCGCCGCGCACTGCGACCGACGGATTGCCCGCCAGTGCCGCGATCTGTGCCGCCGTGCCGCAGCCCTTGAGGCCCGTCACGCCGCCGTGGCGCAGGATCGGATCCTTGTCGTCGTTCTCCGCGAGCATCGCCACGAGCGGCTCGAAGGCCGCCTTGTGCCCGATCTTGCCGAGGCTCAGCGCGGCGAAGTAGCGCACGCGGTTTTCCTTGTCCTTGAGCAGCGCGGTGAGCTTGTCGCCCGCCGCCGCGACTTTGTAATCGCCGAGCACTTTCGCCGCCTGGGCGCGCACTTCCGCGTCGGCATCGCCGAGCAACGACCGCAGCGGATCGAGCGAAGCATTCTGTTTCCTCGCAAGCTGGCCGAGTCCCCAAATGGCATGCAGCCGCGCGAGCGGATTTGCCGCCGACTTATCGAGGGCGACTTCCTTCAGCAAAAAGAAAGCCGGGCCAAAGCTCTGTCCATCCTTGGAGCGATCCACGATTTCAAACTGCGCCGCCTGCCGCACCCGCATGTCGGCATGACCAAGCAGCGCCTTCAATTCGCCACCGGGCCGCTTCGCCATCCCCTCGCGGATCAGCGTCTCGGTTTCCTTTTGCAGCGCCACGTTTCCCGCCGGGTCGCTGAATTTATAGATGCGCCCCTTCCCCACTCCGCCCCAGCTCGACACCCAGTCGAGCACGTAGAGCGAGCCGTCGTTGCCAAATTCCACGTCGGTCGTGAGGATGCCTTTCACCCAGTCGCGATGCGTGGCTGTGAAGTAAGCGCCCTTCGGCTCGACGCTGATTTCATGCACCACGCTCGCATTCGCGCCGCCGCGGAAATCGCTGAGGAAAAACTTCCCTTTGTATTTGTCCGACAGCCCCGTGCCGGGGTTGTAGGTCAGCCCGCTCGGGCCGTTCGAGATATTCGCCACGCACGGCACGATGTAGCGCGTGCTGGGCGCGATCTTTTCGTCCCACGGCCGCTCGCGCATCCACGGGGTTGTGTTCGCCGTGTACTGGTAGGCCATGCGCCAGCCGCAGTCGCCGCCTTCCACGAGGTACGTGAAACGCGCGCCGTCGCCTGCGTCGCAGTTGTTGTCGCCGGTGAAAAGATTGCCGTGCTCGTCAAAGGCCAGCTCCTCGGGATTGCGCACGCCGGTCGTGAAAATCTCGAAGCCCGTGCCGTCGGGATTGCAGCGCATGATCGAGCCGCTCTCCGTTTGCGTGACCTGCGCGCCTTCCTTCGTCTGCACATTGAGCGCGCGGTCGCCGATCGAGAAATACAGCTTTCCATCCGGCCCGAAACGCAGCCCGTGCATGTCGTGCCCGCGCAGCGCGAAATGCACGCCGAAGCCCGTGAGCAGCTTCTCCTTCACGTCGGCCACGCCGTCGTCTTTCGTGTCCTTGAAGCGCCACAGATTCGGGATGCACGTGTACCACAGCTCGCCGCCGCGCGCGATCAGCCCCGAGCCCGTGCCGTCCGCCGCATCGTGAATGCCCTCCACGAAAGTCGTCACCTTGTTCGCCACGCCGCTGCCCGTCGTGTCCTCCACGCGGCGGATGCGCTCCTCGTACTTCTCGTACTTCTCCGCGAATTTCGCCGCATCCGGGATGTGCTTGTGCATGTAGGCCAGCCGGTCTTCCACGGTCTTCGCCGCGATGTCCTCGTCCAGCCATTCCGCGTGCCCGCGGTTGTCCTCGATCCCCTTTTCCTGGCGGAAAGTCTCGGCCACATACCAGCGCCCTTTTTCGTCCTGCGTGAAGCTCACCGGATTGCCGAGCAGCGGCTCCGCGGCCCACAGCTCGCACTTCAGCCCGGCGTCAAATTTGAAAGTCTTGATCGCATTCTGCCCCTCATCCGAAGCACCCACCACGACCGAGGCGGAAGCGCCCGAACCGTGCCCTTCCTCCGCCGCGGACAGCGGGCCGGAGAGCAGCGGGAAAAGCGTGAGCGTGGAGATGAGAGGATGGATTTTCATAAGGCGGAGAGGTGCGGGCGGAGGAAAGGACGGGAAGAAAAGCAGCGGTGACCATGCGGTGCAAGCAGCGGCGCTCGCACTCCGCGCCTCCGCCCGTTTCAGTCGGCGATACGGCGCGGCGTTCCGGTCAGTGGGACGGCAGGTTTTTCCAACGGACACACCGCCCATTACTTCGACTTCACCAGCCGCAGTGCATCGCGCGCGAACCAGACCTCGCCTTTGCTCGCGCGGAGTTCGGCGACGAGGATGATGTCGCCGCCGGGCGTTTCAAAAGTGTAGCCGATGGGCTGCCAGGAGGCGCTGCCGACGGCGGCGTTCTGGCCTTCGCGCACGCCGCCGGAGATGCGCAGGCCCGCGCCTTCGCCGGAG
>JANXSB010000380.1 GCA_025352865.1 Chthoniobacter sp.
CTCTATGGCGACGGCGACGTGCGGCTCGGCAATGGTGCGCTCACGCCCGGCAAGCTGACGGTGAACGTCGGCATCTTCGCCGGTAACATCATGGACGCCGGCCCCAGCGGGCAGCTCGTCAAGAACACGCCCGGCACGCTCATCCTCACCGGCAAGAACACCCTCACCGGCACGACCTCGGTGCAGAAGGGCAGCCTGATCCTGGATGGCTCCGTGGGCGGCGACGTGAACGTCTCCGGGCCCGGTTTCCTCGGCGGCACTGGCTGGATCGGCGGCAGCCTCTTTAACAACGGCGTCGTCAGCCCCGGTCACTCGCCCGGCACGCTCACGGTCAATGGCAACTTCGCGCAAAGCGCCGGCGGCCTCCTGAAGATCGAAGTCGGCGGGCTCGCACCAAATGAGCACGACCTGCTGGCGATCCACGGCGCGGCCTTCCTCAATGGCACGGTCGAAGTCATCCGCACGAATAACTTCGCGCTCAAGCGCCATGACAAGGTCATCTTCCTGACCGCGGACGGCGGCGTGAACGGGACGTTCTCGAATGAGCTGAACCAGTTCCATGTGGGTAATGCGCTGCTCGACGGGGTGATTATCTACGAGCCGTTCGATGTGGCTTTGACGCTCGTCCAAAACTCCTTCCTCGATGTATTGAACCACTTCACGCGGAACGGCCTCACGCCCAACCAGAAAGCCGTCGCGAAGGCTTTGGATGGCGTGCTCAATGACCCGCGGATGGATGCCGCCCTCAACTTCCTCGATAACGAGCCGCTCGGAAACATCCCGCATGACCTCGACCTCATCGCGGCCGAGGAAATGCAGTCACTTTACACGATCGGCATCTCGCAGGCGAATGTGCAGTCCTCCAATCTGGAGCGCCGGATGGATGACATCCGCAACGGCACCCACGGCTTTAGCGCCTCCGGCTATGCCGTCTCGGGCGGCATGCCCCAGTACAGCGGCAGCCTCGAGCCATCGAGTGAGCCCGGCCTTTCCGGCCCGGAAGGCAAGGGTGGCAAGGAAATCCGTCCGCCTTTGGAGAACCCCAACATGGGTATCTTTGTCACGGGTGTCGGCGAGTTCACCCATGTGGGCGATACCTATAACGCCAGCGGCTATGACCTGGCCACCGGCGGCTTCACGCTCGGCGTGGACTACCGGATCGGCGATCACTTTGCCATCGGCATCAATGCCGGCTATGCCCGCACGTCCGCCGACTTGTTTGGCAATGGCCGCGTGAGCGTGGACGGCGGCAAGCTGGGTGTCTATGCCACCTTCTTCACCGGCGGCTTCTATGCCGACCTGTCGGCGCAGGGAGGCTACAACAGCTACGATGTCCGGCGCACCGCGCTGGCGGGCACGGCGCGCGGCACGACCAATGGCGGTGAGTTCAACGCGCTCTTCGCCACCGGCTATGACTTCAAGACCGGCGGCCTTTCCATCGGGCCGACCGCGAGCGTGCAATACACCTATGTGGGCTTCCGCGGCTTCACGGAAACCGGCTCGCTCCTGCCGCTGGCCTACAACAAGCAGAACGGCGACTCGCTCCGCACCTCGGTCGGCATGAAGGCGAGCTATGACTGGCAGATCGGCGGCATCACCGTGCGGCCGGAACTGCGCGCCGCGTGGCAGCATGAGTTCGACAACACGGAGTTTGCGATTAACTCGCGCTTCGCCAATGGCGCGGGCAAAAACTTCACCGTGCATGGCGCGGAGACCGGTCGCGAAAGCCTCCTGCTCGGGGCCGGTGTGGCCGTGCTCTGGAACGAGCGGACCTCGACGTATGTCTATTACGACGGCGAAATCGGCCGGACGAACTTCGACTCGCACAACGTCAGCGGCGGCGTGCGCCTGAGCTTCTAAAAAGCGCCTCGATTCCGAAAAGCCCGCCGGCCCCAAAGCCGGCGGGCTTTTTCGCGCCGTGCCATGCAGCCTGGGCTTTTAGCCCAACCCTGCTCTCCTCAGCGCTCGCTGAGCGCGTGCGCGATCGACGCCGGGGCGGCACTCAGCCTTTTCCACTCCGCCGCCAGCGCCGGCGTCTCATACGCCAGCCATCGGCCCGTGGCCGTGGAGTAAAGGCCCGCGGCGACGGGCGTGCCGAGCATCGCGCCGATGGCCTGCCAGTAGGCACTGAGCTGCGGGAGATAGTGCGCGCTGAGCTGCGGGATGTCCGCGGCGCTGGTGCGGTTGGTTTTCCAATCGACGATCAGCCAGCTCCCCGCAGCGGGATCGAAAACCGCGAGGTCGATGATGCCTTCGAGACATTCGCGTTCGTTCATCGCCCAAAGAAACGGCATCTCGGCGTGCGCGATGACGCCGGGTGCCGTGAGCAGCCGCGCGATGTCCGAGCCGCCCGTGAGCTGGGCGCGGAGCAGCGCCCACTCGTGCTGGGAAAGTGCCTCGTCCGGCGAAGTGGGGAGCGCGTCGGCAAAAGTCGCATCCCACGCGGCGGCATCCGCGCGCCAGTCGAGGTGCTCGATGAACCCGTGCCACCACGTGCCGTAGGCCGCGCCGGGGCTCGCATCGGTGGGAATTCGCCGCGCCGTTTCCAAATACGCCGCCGGGTCGGCATCGGCCAGCGCCGCCTCGGCGAGCGCGCTGGGGTTGCGCTTGATGAAATGCGTCGCGCGCCCGCGGGCCAGGTGCTCGCAGCCGCGCGGAAACGGATCGAGCGGTCGCGCGGCATTGCGCGAGCGGTCATGCGCGCGCGCGGATTCGTGCGCGGCGGTTTTGCGGCAGACCACCGGAGCGGTCGGCAGCGCGTCGAACGCCGCGGCGTTCACGTCCGTTCCGCAGCAGCGCAGCAGGCTGGCCTGCGCGGATTTCGACGGGCCGTTTTTCCCGGAGAAAAGCGCGCGGTCATCCACGAGCACGAGCGTGTGCCGGCAGCGCGTGAGCGCGACGTAGAGCAGCCGTTCGCATTCCTGCTGCGCGCGCGCGTCCAGCGCCGCCTTCAAATCGCCGTCGAGATCCATGAGCGCCACGGTCGAGCGCGTGCGTGGATCGCGCACGAGCCGCGGATATTTTGCGGGAAACGGTTTGATCGCCCGCGCGAAGAACGGCACGACGACGACCTGCCATTCCGAGCCTTTCGCCTTGTGGCCGGTGATGAGCTGGAGCGCATCGCGCGCCGCGGGCCGCACATCCCGCACGCTGCCGAAACCGCCGCGCAATTCATCCGCCCACGAGGCCAGCGTGGCGTCGTGGGCTTCCGCGGTGGCGGATTGCGTGAGCAGGTCGCCGAGTTCTGCGCCGAGGTTTTCGTATTCCCCATCCGGCAGGCTCAGGAGTCGCTCGCGCAATTGCGTGACGCGCACCATTTCCTCCATCGCGGTAAAAAGCGGGAGCGTGACCAGCCGCGCGCGCAGCTCGGACAAAAGGTTCAGCGTGTCCGCCACGACTCCGCTGCGCGCGGTCGGTGCGGCGATTTGCCAGCGTCCGCCATCGCCCTCGGCAAACTCGGCGAGATCGTGATCCGAAAGACCGAAGACCTCGCGCAGCACGCCCACGATTTCATAGCCGTGCCGCGGCTCCGCCATGATGACCGCGAGCGCCGTGAACCACGCGTAGGCCGGGCTGTCGCCGCGCAGCTCCCGCTCCGAGAGGATTTGCGCGTCGAGCCCCGCCGCCCGCAGCTCGCGCCGCAGCGGACCAAACCAGCGCGTGCGCGGGCACAGGATCGCCACCTCGCGCCACGAGGAGGCGCGCAGGTTTTGCAATCCGTATCCGCGCAGCCAGCGCGTGAGTTCCGCCGCTTCGTGCCACGCTTTTCGCGTGTCGTTCCATTCGCTGATGTCGGGGAGTTTCCCCAGCTCGCAGCGCACGATCTGGCCGGGCAGCACGCCGGGTCGCGCATTGAGCGGCACAAACGCGACCTGCTCCGCCGCTCCGTCCAGCACCGCGGGGAAAGTCGCATTGGCAAAATCGAGCGCGCGCTGGTCGAGCCGGAAGGTGACGGAAAATTCGAGCGCCTCGGTGTTGGCGGCGAGCAGCGCGTCATGCACGCGGCGGTAGTGCGCGAGGTCGGCGCGCGCGCCGTAGATCGACTGCTGAAAATCGCCGACCATGCTGAAATGCCCCGGCCGCGGCGGCGCTGCGCCATTCTCCAGCCACGCGCCGGCCGCCTCGGGCGGACGCGCGATTTCGAGGAGCACATCGAACTGCGCGGGGTCGGTGTCCTGCGCTTCGTCGAGGATCACGCGGTAGCTTTTTGCGCGAATGCGCCGGCCCGCCTCGGGATGCCGCAGTAGCTCCGCCGCGAGCGCGATCTGGTCGTCGTAGTTCATCGCGCCCCTCGCGAGCCGGTAGTCGCGATAGCTGCGCCCCGTCTCTGCGGCGATGCAGAGCGCGGCCCGCCGCACCCACTCGCGCAGCGGGCCGATCGCGGCCTCCCACAGCGGCGTGAAGTCCTTCGCGGTCGTGCCGCACGCCGGAAACGGAAGGAAGCCTTCGCCTTTTCGCCACGCCGTCTCCCACGCGCGCAGGCGTTCCTGCGCGGAGGCGATGGTCGCTTTCGCATTTCCTTTTCCCGCCGCCGCATACACGGCGTCGAAAGCGGGTGCGGGAAACTCGCCGGGATCAACCGCCGTGAGCGGCGGGCCGCTGCGGCCGAGTTTCAACAGCTCACGCACGGGCGCTAGACGCAGCAGGCATCGGCGTTGCGGGGCGGTGAGCGTGTGGCCGATGGCGGCGTGCTGCTGGATGAATTCCATCCAAAGCGCGCCGTCGTCATCGAGATGCGCGAGCTGGCCGGGCACGTCGAGATGATGTCCGTGCTGGCTCAGGAGCCGCATGCAAAGGCTGTGAATCGTGCCGAAGAATGCGCGGTTGAATGCCTCGATGATTTCCAGTTTCACGCCCGCCTCGAGGATGCTCTGCCGCGCGCGCTGCTGCATCTCATCCGCCGCGCGATTCGTGTAGGTCACGACGACCAGCGCGGGCAGCCACTCGCGCGCCTTTTCGCTCCGCGCGATGGCGATGATGCGGTCGGTGATTGCGCGCGTCTTGCCACTGCCCGCGGAGGCGACGACGGAAAAATTCTGCTCCAGCTCCGTGATGAAGCGCGTGCGCTGCGGCTGGTCGATGGGCTCGCTCATTCGGCGTCCTCCTCCGCGAAATCCGGGTGCGTGAGCCGCCATTTTTCCGCGAGGATTTCCTCGTCGATGGCGAGCGTGGCGAGCGGGTAGTCGCCGCGGAATGCGTACTCGTCGCGGATCGCGCCGTGCATGCCGAAGACGCCCGTCTCCTGCATGCGATGCAGCCCGCGCCAGAGTGGGGCCTGCGCGGCGAGTTCGGTGAGGCCGAGCTGCGGAGCGTCGAGCGCGAGGCCCGGCGTGAGGAGCGAGACGCCGACGGTGCGCGTGCCGAGTTCGCGCAGCGCGAGCGCGTAGAGCGCGAGTTGCAGCCCGTCGCCGGTGCCGAGCTTGTCGGCGCGCAGCGGCTTCCGGTCGCCGGTTTTGTAATCGACGATCCACGCGTCGTCGGGCGACGGCGAGGTTGCGAGGATGAGGTCGATGCGGCCATGCACGTAAAGTTTCGCGCCGTCGCCGAGCGCGACCGCGAGATCGCGTGGCAGCGAGTATTCGGTGGCGAGATGCGTGCGGCCCGCGACGCCGGCGATGCGTTCCGCGAGCTGACCGGAAATCGGCAGCGCCTGCTCCCACGCGGAGAGCCACCAGTCGGGCAGGGGATGTCCGCAGCGGCGCAGGATTTCGCGGACGTGCTGGAGAAATGCGTCCGCCGATTTGCGCACCCGCGCGCGGATTTCATCCGGCGGCGGGAGCGGCGCGAAAGCGTTGCGCTCGTTCGCGTCGGAGATCGTGCGCAGCCATTGATGCACCCATTGGCCGATGGCGAGATTCCACGGCGTCTCATCGTCCGCGCCGCGCGCGCCGACTCCGAGCAGCGTATTCATCCAAGCGAGCGCGGGAGATTTCAGCGCATTCTCCCACGCGGTCGCCGCGAGGCGGATGGGCTGCGCGAGAGGCGCGCGCAAACCGAACTCGTACTCGCCGAAGGGCCGCCCGGCTTCGCGGCGCGCGTCAAACGCGATGCGCGTTTCCGCGACTGAGCCGCCGTCCGTTTCCGCGCCGTCGGAAAGCCCGCTGGCTGCGAGCCATGCGTCCGTCTCGGTTTGCAGCGCGTTCATCGTCTCCTGCGAAATGGCGCGGCCTCGCGCGCAGAAAAAAAGCCGCGTGAAAAAATCACTCGGGTTCAGCCGTCGGTCGGGTGCGCTTTCGTCGAAGAGCTGTGCGGTGGCGGCGACGGCGACGCTGGCGGATTCGAGCGTGTTGAGGAACTGGCGCAGCGCGATGTCGCGGCGTTGCGACGGGCCGAGGCAGAGCGCCTTGCCGGGCAGTGCGGTTTCGTGGCCTTCGCCCTGCCGGCCCTGCGCGGTGGCGCGCGTGTTGAGCCCGCGGATGCGCCGGTTGAGCGCGTCGATTTCCTCCTCGCCGAGAACGCCGGAGTCTTCGAGCGCGGGGGGCCAGTGGCCTTCGTTCAGGCCGGCGGCGATGAGGTGTGTCCACGACTGCGATTCCGCGTGCGCGCACGGCAGGAGCAGCACGCGGCTGTAGGGATGACCGCCTTCCTCGGCGCGCACGGCCCGCGTCGAGACGAGCGTTTCGCCGAGCCAGCGCAGCCACGAGCGGCGCGAGATTTCGAGCGGAAGCGCACGCTGCCAGTCCGCGGCGAGTTCTTGCAATCGGTCCTCGCGCGCCTGCCATCCGAGTGCGCGAAAGATCGCGGCCGACTGCTCGATGAATTCGCCGAGCCTCGCGCTCGCTGGAAGAAACGGCAGCGCGCGCAGGCCTGCGGCGAGCGCCGCGGCGTGGCGGCGGTGCGGATGCTGCGCGAGGTATTCCGCGACGACCGCGAGATCGTCGATGAGCAGTTCATGGAAAACGCGCGGCAGCGCATCCTCGATTTCGGGAAGCGCGAGGCCGCCGAAAAAAATCTCCGGCGCGTGATGCGTGCGCAGAAACTGGAGCAGCGCGGGAATCCGCGGATTTTCCTGCAACTCGATCCACGCGGGCCAGGCGGGATCTTCGAGCGGGCCGGGCGCGTGATGCGCGAGGCCGTCGTGGTGCGGCACGCCGCGCTCGGCGAGCGCCGCCGCGACCCGGCGCGAGAGCGCGCCAGCGGCGGGAAAGAGGATGCCGAGCCGTTCGCACGTCGGATCGGCGAGAAATTGCAGCGCCTTCGCGACGACTGCGCGAGCCTGCCCGGCGGTGTTTTGCCCCGCGAGAAATTCGATGCTTTTGGCGGGCTCCTTTTCGCGCTGCGCGACTTCCGCTTTCGTGTCGGGCAAATGCAACAGTTCGACAAACGGCGCGGCCTGGTCGCTGTCTTCCACCGGCTGCGCCTCGCCGAAAGTTTCCTCCCAGGTGCCGATCCAAATCGCGTCGATGGACTCCGCCTCCGCGCGCGGAGACGTGAGGCAGACGGTCGCGTTTTCCGCCGAATGCACGGCGGCGGAAAGCAGCGGCCACAACGGCCAGTGCAAGCCATTGAAGCCGCTGACGAAGACCGATGCGAACAGCGGCCCGGCTTTCCGCGCCCGGTCGAGCAGCGCGCGGTCGGCAGCGTGCATCGCTTGAAAACCCGCGCGTCCGGCGAGCCGCTGAAAGTCGGCGACGACAGTACGCAGTGTCGCCGGACCGGCTTCGTCAAAGCTCCATCCGCAATCGCCGAGCAGATCGATCGCCTGCAAAAGATGCTCGGGCGACGCTGCGCTGCCGCCACCGGCCCGGCGCTCCAGCGCGGTCGCCAGCAGCAGGTGCCAGTGCGCGCGCTCCGGTACGCTCGCGGGCAAACCAAGGTGGCGCGCGAGCATGTCGCGCAATTCGCCCGGCGTGATGAAGCGCACGCCGAGCGCACCTCCCGCCGCCGCGAGTGCGCGCTGCTTGAGAAAATATCCGTCGCTGCGCTGCGGCACGATGACCGCCGTCGCGCGCCGCGCCCGCCAGGCCGCCGCGCCCGCCGTTTTCAACCACGGCAGAAAGACCGGCCCGACCGCCGAGCCGGCGCACGCCGAGGTGATAAGCGAGACTTTCATGCGCGCATCAAACCACGGGGAAAAGGACAACGGCGGTCCAACCCCGCGCGGTCACAGCCATTTTTTGCGTTTGAAAAAAAGCACCTGACCGATGGCGATCGTGGCCATGAGGGCGAGGCAGGCGAAGTAGCCCCAGTGCGTTTTCAGCTCGGGCATCTCCTCGAAATTCATGCCGTACACGCCGGCCACGAAGGTGAGCGGAATGAAGATCGCGGACATGACGGTGAGCACGCGCATGATCTCGTTCGTCCGCATGCCGACGGAGGAGAGATACATCTCGGTGAGGCCGGAGACTACGTCGCGGTAGCTCTCGATGAGGTCCATGATCTGCACGGTGTGGTCGTAGGCATCGCGGAGGAAAATCTTCGTCTGCGCGGCGACGATGCCGCTTTCGTCGTGGAGCAGGGAGTTGCAGACATCGCGCTCGGGCCACACAAAACGGCGGAGCTGCATGAGCGTGCGTTTGTGCCCGTGGAGCTTGGCAATGAGGGAGGCGTGCGGGCGTTCGAGGACTTCGTCTTCGAGCTCTTCGAGCGCGTCGCCGAGGGTTTCGAGGATGGGAAAGCAGTGGTCGATGATCGCGTCGAGCAGCGCGTAGCAGAGGTAGTCCGCGCCGAGTTTACGAATGTAGCCGCGGCCCACACGGACGCGCTCGCGCACGGGATCGAAGACATCCGTGCCGATCTCCTCCTGGATGGTGACGATGAAACCGCGCCCGAGAAAAATGCTCACTTGCTCGCCGCACATTTGCAGTTCGGCGTCGCGATAAACCATCTGCGCGACGATGAAGAGATGCTTCTCGTAAGGCTCGATCTTCGGTCGCTGGCCGGTGTGGAGCGCGTCTTCGAGGGCGAGGGGATGCAGGTCGTATTTCTCGCCGAGCGCCTGGAAAATCGCGGCGTCGCCGAGACCCTCGATGTCGAGCCAGCGGACGCGCCCGTCATCCGCAAAGGCCGGCAGCTCCGCCACGCTGGCGAGCGTCTTTTCCACGACGCCCGCGCCGTCGTATTCGATGAGCCGCATCGTCGGCTTCGGCGCTTCGCTCGGAATCGAGAGCGTGGCGAGGGTGGCGGGAGCGGAGCCAGGAGTCGCGTAGCGCTTGTTAAACATGAGGCGGGGAAAATAGGGAGCGCACCGCGAAATGGAAAGCGCCGAGCGGGGCAGGCGGGATGACGTTCTCGTGGTCGTGCCTCGCGAAGACCTTGCGCCACCGCCGCCGCTTCCCCATCATCCGCGCCCGTGGCCACGGCTGAAATCCATTCCTCCCTCGCGCGCAACGCCCGCCCGGCGCACGACTGACCTTCCATGCGGACGCTCGCGCTCAAGCCCGGCCATAAACGCATCGCCGCCTACCACGCCTCGCTCGCGGATTTCGCGAAGCTCGGGGTGAAGCACGAGACCGCCGTCCGAGCTGCGTTTCAGGCGCTGCTCGAAGACTGCACCGCGCTCGTCAACAAAGGCCGAGCCGACAAGTGGAAGCTCGTCCCGGAGTATTCGCTGAAGACGAAGAGTGGCGCGAAGATCACACCGGATGGTGCGTTACTCGATAGCTTCCGGCTGATGCACGGTCTGTGGGAAGCGAAGGACACCGCCGACGATCTCGACAAGGAGATCGCGAAGAAATTCAAGCTCGGCTACCCGCGCGACAACATCCTCTTCCAGTCACCCACGCGCGCCGTGCTCGTGCAGGATGGCGAACGGGCGCTCGACCTCGACATCTCCTCGCCGGAGCACCTCGTCACCGTCCTCAAGGGCTTCTTCGAGTATCAGGCCCCGGCTTTCGACGAGTGGGAAAAGGCCGTCGGTGAATTCAAAGACAAACTGCCCGAGATCGGCCGGCAGATGACCGAAATCGTGCGAGGAGAACAGAAGGTGAACAAGAAGTTCGCCGAAGCCTTCGACGGTTTCGTGGCCCTCTGCCGGCAGGCGCTCAATCCGAATCTCGCCGTCGCCGCCGTCGAGGAAATGCTCATCCAGCACATCCTCACCGAGCGCATCTTCCGCAAAATTTTCGACGTGGGCGAGTTCATGCAGCGCAACAACATCGCTGCTGAGATCGAGAAGGTCGTCATCGCCCTGACCAGCCGCTCTTTCTCGCGCGACAAGTTCCTCAAGGAGCTCGACCGCTTCTACGTAGCCATCGAGGACGCCGCCGACACCATCCCGGATTTTTCTGAGAAGCAAAAGTTCCTCAACACCGTTTACGAGCAGTTCTTCCAGGGCTTCGCCGTCGAGCGCGGATACCCTCGGCATCGTTTATACGCCGCAGGAGATCGTCGATTTCATGCTTGCGAGCGTGGAGGAGATTTTGAAAACCGAATTTGGCCGCACCCTCGGCGATCCCGGCGTCCATGTCATCGATCCCTTCGTCGGCACCGGCAATTTCATGGTCAATCTCATCCGCCGTCTGCCCAAGACGCGGCTGGAACATAAGTATCGACACGAGTTGCACTGCAACGAAGTGATGCTGCTGCCCTACTACGTGGCGGCGATGAACATCGAGCACACCTTCTACGAGCAAATCGGCCGCTACGAAGCCTTCCCCGGCATCTGCCTCGTGGACACCTTCGAGACGGCGGAGAAAGCGCAGGCCGAGTTCGGCTTCTTTAACCCCGAAAACAGCGAGCGCGTGAAGCGCCAGAAGGCCGCACCGATCTTCGTCGTTATGGGCAACCCGCCTTACAACGCGCATCAGCTCAACGAGAACGACAACAACAAGAACCGCAGTTACGAAGTCGTTGATTCCCGCGTGCGCCACACCTACACCGCCGACTCCGCCGCCACGAACAAGAATGCGCTCAGCGATCCCTACGTGAAAGCCCTGCGCTGGGCCAGCGACCGCATCGGCGCGCAGGAAGGCATCGTCGCCTACGTCTGCAATGGCAGCTTCATCGACGACCTCGCCTTCGACGGCGTGCGCAAACATCTCGCCCGCGACTTCGACAAAGTCTTCGTCCTCGACCTCGGCGGCAACGTCCGCAAAAACCCGAAACTCTCCGGCACGAAGCACAACGTCTTTGGCATCCAAGTCGGCGTCTCGATCAACCTTTTCATTCGCAAACGGAAGGCCGGGAAGTAGTATTGCACCATGAATGACGAACTGCTCAAGCGCATCACCGTCGAACCGGGTAAGATGACCGGAAAGCCGTGCCTCCGCGGCCTCCGCATGCCGGTGGCAACGGTGCTTGGTATGATGGCGGCCGGACGGACGCGCGAGGAGATGCTGGCGGATTTCCCATTTTTGGAACCCGCGGATTTCGACGCCTGCCTGGCCTATGCGGCGTGGCGGCTGCAAGAGTATGAGCAGCCTCTCGATCCCCAGGCCGCGGCGTGAAATTGCTGCTCGATGTCAATCTTTCGCCTGCGTGGCTGCCCTTTCTGCGTGCTCACGGTCATGAGGCCGTGACCTGGCTCGATCTCGGCCCCGGCAACGCGAAGGACGATCAACTGATGGATTGGGCACGGGAACACAGGGCGGTGCTTATGACTTGCGACCTCGATTTCGGAGAGATGCTCGCGTTCTCTCGCGCGACCCATCCGAGCATCATCCAGTTTCGCGCCAAGAATGTGCATCCCGACGCACTCGGAAATCTCGTTCTCCGGGCGCTCCGCGAATATCAGCGACGCCTCGAAGGTTTGTTCGGAGAAGGCGCGATCATTACCGTCCACGCGGCACGCCTGCGCGCGAAGATTCTCCCGCTGGAGGGCGCGGACTGAGAATGGCCATGATCCACTACCACGCCGTCCCCGGCGATTGGACGCGGGAGGAGAAGCTGCGCTACCTCGCGAAGATGGGGAGTGCCGGGGCGGTCGCGTGGACGGACATCGCGCCGAACAAAAAGCACCAGTGGCTCACGGGCGATTTGCGGGCGGAGTTTGAGACGTTCATTCCCATCGAAGGCGAGGGCGGGATCTTCCGCACGGTCAGCTATGGCGTGCAGACGAATCGCGATGACTGGGTTTGCAACTTCAACCGTGAAGCGTTGGCGACAAGTGTGCGGACGCTCATCGAAACTTACAATTCCGAGCGCGAACGCTGGCACAGCAAGAAGCGCAAGAAGGAACAACTCGATGGCTTTGTGACCGACGATCACCGCAGGGTGAAGTGGAGCAGCCGACTCAAGGAATGTTTGCTGCGGAATGACGTGGCTCTGTGGGATGAGATGCGGATTCGTGAATGCCTCTATCGTCCGTTCACCAAGCAGCACATTTATTTCGACGAAATCATCATTCACCGACGCAGCCATTTTCCTGTGCTTTTCCCAAAGCCAGATACGAAGAACCGCATTCTATTTGTTCCAGGCTTGGGGAACCGAATGTCATTTGGTGCGTGCGTGACGGATGCGATAGGCTTCGGCGATCTCGCATTTGAAAAGTGTCAGTTCTTCCCCTTCTACACCTACGACGGCGAGGACGGTGCGCGGCGGGAGAACATCCCGCTCTCGACGCTGGTGCGGTTCCAGAATCACTACGGCGACGAGGCGATCACCAAGTGGGACATCTTCCACTACGTCTATGCGGTGCTGCATCACCCGGAGTATCGCACCCGCTACGCCGCCAACCTCCGCCGCGAACTCCCGCGCATCCCGATGGTTGGAAGTCAGGCGTCCCGCCTGACGGGCGGGAAAGCAAATGCCGCGAGCCGGTCAGGCGGGACGCCTGACTTCCGTGCCTTCGCGACAATCGGCAAGAAACTCGCCGACTTGCACGTCCACTACGAGCAAGCCGCCGAGTATCCACTCCAGCGGATCGAGAACCCCGACGAACCGCTCAACTGGCGCGTGGAAAAAATGCGGCTGACCAAGGACAAAACCGCGCTGACCTATAACGGCTTCCTCACCCTCGCCGGCATTCCCGCAGCCGCCTTCGCCTACCGCCTCGGCAACCGCAGCGCGCTGGAATGGGTGATCGACCAATACCAAACCAGCACCGACCCGCGCAGCGGCATCGCCAACGACCCGAACCGCGAGGACGAGCCGGACTACATCGTGAAGCTCATCGGCAAAGTCATCACCGTGAGCCTGGAGACGCAGAAGCTCATCGCGGCGCTGCCCCCGCTGGAGACGGATGGTGCCGCG
>JANXSB010000532.1 GCA_025352865.1 Chthoniobacter sp.
TGCCGACGAGCTGCGCGCCGCCGCCGAGTTCGAGCCCGATCGCCGCGGCTATGGCGATGCGTACGCCGGCATACGATCCCGGTCCGAGGCCGATGGCGACTTGATCCACGCGCGGGGCGAGCGCGACGGCGCGCTCGAGGACGGCGAAAAGCGAGGAGCTGGTGGTGCGGTCGGCGGTGAAGGTTTCATCGAGCAGTATTTCCCCATCGGCGAGCAGCGCGACGCTGCCGTGGTTTGTGGAAGTGTCGATGGCGAGGATCGTCATGGCGCGGGGATTTCGTCGATCACTCGCGCGCCGTCTTCGCGGTGCGTGAAGCGCAGCCAGCGGGTGTGCGGCGGGAGGAGCGCGGGGAATTTGTCGGCCCACTCGATGACGCAGGCGCCGCCGTCGTCGAGGTATTCGTCGAGGCCAATCTTGAGGGCTTCGTCTTCGTCATCGAGCCGGTAGAAATCGAAGTGATATAGCGGCAGGTGACCGCCGCGGTATTCGTGGATGAGAGTGAAGGTGGGGCTGGTCACGCTCGCGGATGCGCCGAGGCCGGCGGCGACGCCTTTGACGAAATGCGTCTTGCCTGCGCCGAGGTCGCCGCAGAGCGCGAGGACATCGCCGCGGCGGAGCGTGGCGGCGACGGTGCGACCGAGGGCGATGGTCGCGTCAGCGCTGGCGGAAATGGTCGTGGCCATCGGGTGTTTTCGATTGTCGATTTTTGGTTTTCGATTGGGTAATCAGCGAGCCGATGCGCGTGAGGGCGAGGCTCGGGAAGTGCTGTTTCCATGCGACTTCGAGAGCGGCGGCGGCGCGTGGGGCAAGCGCGAAAAGAAGCTCGTAATCTTCACCGTCGGCGAGGGCTTGGGCAGGCGTGCAGCCTTTGGTTTTGGGGAGCAAAGATTCGTCGAGGGTGAAGCCGCAGCGGCTGGCGGTGGCGAGGCGGGGGAGGTCGGCGGCGAGGCCGTCGCTGAGGTCCATCATCGCGTGGATTTTGAAATTCGCGGTGAGCCAGCGGGCTTCGGCAAGGCAGGGGATGAAGTCGAGATGCCGGCCCGCGAGCGAGCCACCAAGGTGGCCGGTAACGTAGAGCGCGTCGCCTGCGCGTCCGCCGGAGCGAAGAATGCAGCGGGTGCGCTCGACGGTGCCGGTGAGGGCGACGTTGAGGAAAAGCGGGCCGGGCGAGCGCGCGGTTTCGCCGCCGACGATGCTGACGCCGAAACGGCGCGCGGCTTTGCGCAAGCCCGCATAAATGCCGCGCACGCGGGCGAAGTCGGTGCTCGGCGGCGCGGCGAGGGTGATGAGGGCGTGCTGCGGAGTGCCGCCCATCGCGGCGATGTCGCTGAGGGCGCGGCAGAGCGCTTTCCAGCCGATGCGGCGCGGGTCGGCGTCCGGGAGAAAATGCACGCCCTCGATGACGGCGTCGGTTTTCAACAACTGCCAGCGGGCGTCGCGCGGGCGGCCGATGACGGCGCAATCGTCGCCCGCGCCGACGCGCACATCCGCGCCGAGCGCGAGGGCGCGGGTGAGTGCGGCGACGACGCGGTTTTCGCCGAGGTCGGAAAGTTTCACGAGGCGGGGAGGAGGCCGCGGGCTTGGGACCAGATGAAGAGGAGGCTGGTGAAATTGTAGAGCGCGTGCATGCCGATGGGGACGAGGAGCGAGCCGGTGCGCTCGTAGGCGAGGGTGAGGCAGACGGCGAGGATGAAGAGGCCGGCGAAGGCGGTGAGGCTCTGGTGGATGGCGGCGAAAAGGAGGGCAGTGAGGAAGCCGCTGGCGAGGGGGCCGAGGTAGCGTTTGCCCACGGCGTAGAAAAATCCGCGGAAGAGAAACTCCTCGCAGACGGGCGCGAGGACGGCTCCGGCGACGAGGATTTTCAGCATCGCCGCGCCTTCGCCGCGCTGCGCGACGGTGCGGAAAAGCTGCACGAGTTCCTGCGGTTCGGTGTGGCCGCGGAGCACGGCGGCGGTGAAGACGTTTGCCGCAGCGACCAGCGCGAATGCTGTGAGGATGAGGCCCGCCGCCCATGCCGCGACGCGCAGCGGCGGGAGGCGGTTGAGACCGAGGAGCGGCACGAGCTTCATTCCGCGGAAGTTCAAAAAGCCCGCGATGCCGACGAGGAAGACGAGAAACACGAGCGCGCTGGGCAGGACTTTTTCGATGGTGATGGCCGCACTTTTTTCCGCGTGCCGGAAAAATGCGCCAATCCCGGCGCTGGCGAAAAACGCGGCGAGGACGAGGGCGACAAGCGCGTCCGGCATGCGGAATTCATCGGTGCGCACCTGCCCGCCGTCGCGCGCGATTCGCCGGATGACGCGCACCTGCACGGTCACGGCCAAGGCCAGCGCCACAAGCTCTGGAAACCCGGCGGCGGTCTGCTGGAGAGCGTCCGGCGGCAAGAGCTACGGTGCGTAGAAACCGGGGAGAAAGTAGAGCCGCCCGGCTTCGAGTTTCGGCATGAGCGACTGCATCACGTTCACTTCCACGCTGGCCTTTTCGCTTTGGCCGAGGATGTGGAAGAGGCGGCCAAAATGAAACGGCGACTCGTAGCGGATGATCGCTGCGCCTTTCACTTTGCCGAGTTCCATGGCCTTGGCGTAGGCGTCCTCGATTTCGCCGAGGCTGTTGATGAGCTTGGCTTCTTTCGCGTCCTTGCCGGAGATGACGCGCCCATCGGCGAGGCCAGCGCGGAGTTCGCCTTCATCGAGATGCCGCTCGCGCGCAACGATACCGACGAATTTTCCATAGGTGTCCATGACCATTTTTTGCACGTATTCCTTTTCCTCCGGGCGCATCTCGCGCGAGCCGCTGAGCATGTCTTTGAACGCGCCGCTTTTGAAAGTGACGGCCTCGAGCCCGACTTTGCCCATGAGTTCGCGGTAGTTCAGCGTGCGCATGATCACGCCGATGGAGCCGGTGAGCGTGGTTTCATTCGCAATGAGGTAGCTGCCGCCGCAGGCCACGTAGTAGCCGCCGGACGCCGCGAGCGAGCCCATATAGACGACCACGGGCTTCTTCGCGCCGGAGCCGAACCCGCCGTCGCGGACTTTGCGCACGGCGTTGTAGATGACATCGGAGGCGGTGACTTCGCCGCCGGGCGAATCGACATAGAGCACGACGGCTTTGATTTTGTCATCGAGCGCGGCCTGCTCGAGCTGGAGCTTGAGGTCATCAACCATCGTATCGCCCACGGTGCCAGGCTCGGCGGAGGTGATGATGCCGCGCAGGTAGATGAGGGCGATCTTTCCCGTCGGCTCCTTGCCGTCCTGCTGCGCCTTAGCCTCCACGACGATGCTCTCCTCAAACTTCGGGGCGGCGGGTTTCACGGGATTGCGCATGCCGAGCGAGCCGACCGCGAAAACGGCGGCGACAAACACGAGGCCCAGGCAAAGGCCGAAGCCCGCGAGCATCCACAGACAGCCGGAATTTTTCTGCGTCATAGGTGGGCGAAGGTGGAGGATGCGGGGACGGGTGACAAGCGGGGAAAGGCGCTCGCTTTAATGAAAGGGCGAGAGGAAGACGCGCATGACGTTCACGCGCCCGCCGGGAAAGTACCAGCGCGGCTCAAACTCGAAGCTGCGCTCGCTGGCGCGGTAGAAAAGCCAGCTCGGCTCGTTGGGATAGTTCGGGTCGTACACGGTGAAGGAAAGATTGCCGCCGGGTTCGCGCTGCTGCGCGTAGGGGATGACGACGTGGTTCATGTGCGGGAAACGCGCGAGGTAGAGCGCGCGCGGCTGGCTGCGGTCGAGCGAGGCGCTGAGCCAGCGCGCGGCGGCGGCCTGTCCGCAGCGGAGGTGGCCCATGGTCATGCGCCAGTTGCCGATGCGGAAATAGCTCGGCAGCCAGTTGCCGAGGTTTTCTTTGAGCAGGCCCTCGTACGCGGCGGAGAAGCTGTGCAGGTTCGCGTAGCCGGGAATGACGATGCGCTCCGTCCGGCGGCTCCAGACCGGGATGCGGCATATTTGCTTGATCCGCAGGCGATACTCGTCGCGCGAAAGGCGCGGCTGCTTTGGGTCGAAACGCGCGAACTGATGGAATTGCAAAACGGCGCGCGTCAGGACAAAGCAGCGATGGGCAAAATCGGCGGGCTTTTTCCGCAGGCTGATATGGAGTTTGCCCTGCTCGTCCACGCCGTACTGAAAGGCGGTGTCGTTGGAAAAGGCGAAGGTGTCGCGGTGCAGTTCGAAGTCGCGGGCGCGGAGCGCGGTGGGCAGGGTGAGGATGGCGAAGGCCAGGAGGAGGCGGAGCATGAAAAAGTGGGCGCAGCAGTCGCGGATGATTCGCCATCCTGTCAATCCCGGCTATCACTTTGCGCCCGCCTCCATGACCCCTGCCACCGTTTTTGAAACCGCCGCCGGCCGCGCCCGCGTCGCGTCGCTCGCCGAACTGCGCGACGACGCCGGCTGGCGCGCGGCCTTTGCGCATCTGGCCAAGGACGCGCGCTACTACGACATCGTCGGCGGGACGCTCGGCTTCGCGTGCCACGGCCTGCTGCTCGAAGATCGCGACGGCCTGCGCCGCGGAGTGCAGCCATTTTTTTTCGTGGATCAGGATCTCGTGGCGACCGCGCCCGGCTGGCTGCGCGCGCCCGTCCAGGCAGTGCGGCGGATTTTTCCCCGCTGCCTCCGGCTGAAGATGCTGATGGTGGGCTGCGCGGCGGGCGAAGGGCATCTCGGCGGCGCGGTCCCCGCCGAGCGCTGGGGCCTGGCGGTGATGCGCGAGGTCCTGGTGAAAGTGGCGCGCGCAAACATGGCCGCGCTGGTCGTGTGGAAGGACTTTCCCGCGCAGTACCGCTCGCCGCTCGATCCGCTGCACTGCGCCCCCGCGCCGGGAGCCTGCTACGTGCGCATCCCGAGCATGCCGGCCACGCGGCTGTCGCTGGGGTACACGAGTTGGGACGACTACATGGCGCGCAAGCTCAGCCACGCCATGCGCAAAAACCTGCGCCGTAAATTCAAGGCGCTGACCAAAGCCGCGCCGCTCGAAATGACCGTCGTCAACGAACTCGGCGCGCACACCGACGAAGCCCTCGCGCTTTATCTCCAGACCTTCGCGCGCTCCCCGCTCCAGTTTGAAAAACTCACACGCGACTTTCTCCTCCGCCTCGGCGCGGAGATGCCCGAGCGCGCGCGCTTTTTCCTCTGGCGGCAGAATGGGAAGCTCGTCGCCTTCAGCCTCTGCCTCGTTCACGACGGTGCGATCTACGACGAATATCTCGGCCTCGACTACACCGTCGCGCTCGACCTCCACCTCTACTTCGTCACCTTCCGAGACATCCTCACCTGGGCGCTCGCCCAAGGGCTGACCGCCTACCACAGCACCCCCCTCAACTACGACCCCAAACTCCACCTCGGCTTCGCCCTCGCCCCGCTCGACCTCTACGTCGCCCACCCCTCCCCCGTCCTCAACGCCCTCCTCCGCCACATCCTCCCCCTCATCCAGCCCACCCGCGCCCAGCCCGCGCTCCGGCATTTTGCCAACGCGCACGAGATGGCTCCGGTCTAGCGATTCTCGAAGCGAAATTTGCTCGCTTCGAGATACTCGGGGAGCAGTTCCATCGCAATCCAACGGCGTCCTAATTTCTCCGCGGTTGCGCCGGTCGTGTTCGAGCCCGCGAAAATATCGACGCATACGTCGCTTTCTTGCGTGAGCATTTTCAGAAAAAAAGCGGGAAGAGCCGACGGAAAGCGAGCCGGATGGATTGGGATGCCGGCTTCTTTGCAGCGAAGCGTGTAGGAGTCGTTTGCGGAATTGTTCCCGAATTTGAGCATGTCGTCGGGCAGTTGCTCCTCGATCACGTTTCCGGGGATGGAACCCTCCGCTTTCATTTTGTCCCAGCTCGCATTGATGATGTGCCCGGAGGGTCGCGTGGTTTCCTTCAAACCCCGCGCGTTCAAGCGGAGCATGTCGGCGCTGTAGGGCTTCAAGACTTTCAGGTTGCTCGCCTTCGGATGCGGCGTCTTTGAGAGCCACCAGACGTGCTCGACGGAGTCTTTCACGCGCACCCGTCGCACCGTGACCCACTCGGCAGGGACGGGCATCTTTGCCGGATTATACCAGTAGCATTCCTGCGCAAGATGGAAGCCGATCTCCTCCACGAGCGCGATGAGCAGTTTGTATTGGTAGAGGGATCGCGTGGGCACGCCTTCATTCCAGCTCCCGCCGATGTTGAGGACGAAGCTCCCGTCGTCGCGGAGCACGCGAAAAACTTCCGCGGCGAATGGCTTGAACCACTCGACATAACCGGCCTTGGAAACATTGCCGTAGCTTTTTTTGAAATGCAGCGCGTAAGGCGGAGAAGTCAGCACGAGATTCACGCTGCCGGCCGGCATGGCGCGAAGCAGTTCCAGCGAATCCCCGAGATATGCCGCTCCGTTGGGCGTGGTGTAAAACGGCTCGTGTCCGGGAAGAAGAAGTGTCCCGGCCCCATGCGCCGCCGGGAAAAGAGTCTGTTGTTGCGGGGCAAGCATGGGTGGTGATTTCATCGCGGCGTCAATGTCTCAATCTGCTCGGGCTCGGTCGTCAACCAAAGACGTTTCGGCAAACAAAGCCGGAAAGCGGAGCAAGAGTCGGGAAAAGGGTTCACAACGTCAACCTATTTCTAATGCCCTCGATTGGATTACAAAGGCGGAAGCGGCACGGATTCGCGGCGTCACGCGGCAGGCCATTGCGAAGCTGGTGAATAAAGGCCGGCTCGCCACGCTGGAGATAGCAGGTCACACGCTGGTCAAACGTGCCGATGTGGAAAATTACAGGCCCGAGCCCGGCGGGAGGCCCGCAGGTTCATGATCGAGGAGACTCGCGCCCTGCTCGCAAAATGCAGCGAGGAGGAACGCCGCCAGATATTCGATGAACTGAGGGCATCCTTTCAGATTCACCCGTTCGAGGCGCGGATGAATGCGCGGGCGGAAGTGATTCTGGAAGCCCTCAACCGCGCGGGTGATCTGACATTGCGAGGGATTCGCGGGATCATCGGAGAAGCGACGTTCGTTCGGGAAATCGCTCCGCAGCTTGCCAGATGGGAGGACGTCACGCCACCCGGCGATTTGCCCTACGATTGCGCGGTGAGGGATCGGGTTTCGATCGTCACCGTCCAGGTCAAAATGCAGCGTCGGGTAAAAGGCGTCGCATGGCTTCGCAATGGGTGTGCCGTCGTCGAGGTGCAACGCACGCGGACAGGCAAACGAGACGGGGAGGACACCCGCCCTTATCGCTTCGGCGAGTTCGACATTCTAGCCGTCTGTATGGAGCCATCGCACGCCCGCTGGAACTCCTTTCACTATGTGCCTGAGCGATGGCTGATTCCTCGCAGCGGCAATCCGGCTTTGATCGAGATTATGCAACCTGTGGCCTTGGAACCCGACACAATCTGGACAAACGATTTCGACGAAGCTGTCCGCCGGCACCGCTCTGTGCAGCCTCGCCCAAATGCAGGCGACTAAGCGTACCGTGGTCTGGGGCAGTCTGTGAAACGCGCGCGCTACTCCCGTAGCGCCGCGAGGTCGGGGTCGCTCTTGGCGAAGTCGCGCATTTTTTTGTCGAGGGTGAAGCTTTTGTCGAGGTGCATGCGGGCGAGATCGAGGTGGCCGAGCGCGCATTCGTAGCAGGCGAGATTGTAGTGAAACGTGGGCTCGGC
>JANXSB010000588.1 GCA_025352865.1 Chthoniobacter sp.
TGCCCGCACGCGGCGGCGATGTCGTGGCCCTTTTCCCGGCGCAGCGTGGCGGGGATGCGCGCGGCTTCGAGCACGGCCATGAAGGCGTCCTGCCGCGCCTCGCTCGGGCGCTTCCAGTCGAGGCCCTCGACCTTGTTGTACGGGATGCGGTTGACCTTCGCCTTCACTTTGCGCGCCACGCGCACGAGCGCCGCGGCGTCCTCGGGACGGTCGTTCACGTTTTCAATCAGGATGTATTCAAACGTGAGCCACTGCTTTTTCCGCTCGGTGTAAAAGGCGCACGCCTCAAGCAGCACGGCGAGCGGGTATTTGCGGTTCACGGGCATAATCTGCGAGCGCACTTCGTCGGTCGCGCCGTGGAGCGAAATGGCGAGCCGGACTTGCAGCGGCTGCTCGGCGAGTTCGCGGATCTGCGGCGCGAGGCCGCTCGTGGAAATGGTGATGTGCCGCGCGCCGAGGCCCACGCCCCACGGCGCGTTGATGATCGTGATCGCGCGCATGAGGTTGGCGAAATTGGCGAGCGGTTCGCCCATGCCCATAAAGACAATGTTATTGATCCGCTCGCCGCACAGTTCCTCGACGCGCAAGATTTGCTCGACGATTTCGCCCGCCGACAAATTGCGGCTCCAGCCATCCAGTCCGCTGGCGCAAAATTTGCAGCCGTAGGCGCAGCCGACCTGCGTGGAAATGCAGAGCGTCCGCCGGTCGCTCGCCTCGCCGTAGAGCGCGGGCGACGCCGGGATGAGCACGCTTTCGATGAGCGCGCCGTCGCTGAGCTGGAAAAGGTATTTCAGCGTCGTGTCCTTCGAGCCGAGCGTGCGGACGGGTTTCACATCGTCGAACGCCAGCTCCGCCGCGAGCTGCTCGCGAAGTGCGGCGGGGAGATCGCTCATCGCGGCGAATGATTTCGCGCGTTTGCCGTAGAGCCATTGCAGCACCTGCTTCGCCCGGTACGCCGGCTGCCCGAGCGCGCCGAGCCGCGCGCTGAAGTCATCGAGCGTAAGCGATTTGATGGAAGGGAGCGGCGGCAGGGCGGACATGCGCCCGCACCTTCATGCAAAACGCCCGACGCGCAAACCTCCGCGTACGCTCACGCCGGCTCCACGTCCATCACCGCGATCGTGATATTGTCCATTCCGCCCGCCGCCATCGCTCCCGCGGAAAGCGCCGCGACGACCGCCGCGGCGTCGCGCTCGGCGAGCATGATCGCGCGAATCTCCGGCGCGTGAAGCATGTCGGTGAGCCCGTCGCTGCACACCAGAAAGCGCGTGCGCCCGGTGATCCGCAGGGGCTGCACATGCACTTGGATTTCCTCCACTTCCTCGCGCCCGCCGATGGCCTGCGTGAGCGCGTGGAGAAAGCCGGGACGCTTGCCCTCCGTGCGTTCGAGCAGCCCCAAATCAATGAGATCCTCGGCCTCCGAATCGTCGCGCGTGATCTGCACCAGCCCATCGCCGTCCTGCCGGTACACGCGCGAGTCGCCGACGTGAAAAGCGAAAAGCCCGCGCCCGCCGCAGCCAAGCCCCGCGACCGTCGCGCCCATCGCCGCACAATCGCGCTCCTTTTTACCGCGTTCGCAGAGGTGGCGGTTCAGCCGGTGCAGGATTTCCGACACGCTGTTCGGCGTCACGCGTTTGCACCCGGCCAGTGCCGCGACCACCTCCCGGCTCGCTTCGGCTCCCGCGCGATGTCCGCCGATGCCATCGGAAACCGCCACGATCCATGGCGTTGCCGCGATCTCGATCGTCGCCGGAACCTCAGCGCTGCCGCTGGAAAAAACCGAGCCCGCGAGAAACGCGTCCTCATTCACCCGCCGCACCTTTCCCGTATGGCAGATCGAGGAACCGCGCACGGCGCAGTGCGTGGAGACGTGAGATTCGGCGGATGCGACCGGTGCGGCCGGTTTTGCCGCCACGGTCGGACGGCTCGGAGCCGGCGGCGGCGGGCCGATCTTCGCGCTTCTCCGTGGGGGGAGTGGGTGGCTGGAAGGCATGGGGTTCGGCGGCAGACTGTCGCGAGAACGCCACGTCTTTCAAGCCTTCCGTCGCGCGCGCCGGGTTTTTCCAAAACATTGCGCCGCCCCGCAAACGGCGATACTCCCAACGGCACGATGGACAAAGACTTCGGCCAAATCACCGACGACATCCTCGCTTCCTACACCACCGGCGGCGGGATGAACAACATCGACGGCTCCAACCTCCCGTCGAAACGCACCCTCGCAACCATCTGCGAAGACCTGCTCCAGCTCCTCTTCCCCGGCTTTCACGACGCCGAGCCCATCCACTCGCGCGACCTCCGCCGCGTCACCGCCCACCGCCTTTTCTCCATCGCCGACCGGCTGCAGGAGGAGGTCTGCAAAAGCCTGCGCCTCGGCGAGCCCGACTGCCCCAAGGCCCGCGCCGAGCAGATGGTCCACCAATTTCTCCACACCATCCCGCTCGTCCGCACGCAGCTCGCCACCGATGTCTCCGCCGCCTTCGACGGCGACCCCGCGGCCGGCGGTTTCGACGAAATCATCCTCTCGTATCCCTACCTCGAAGCCATCGCCATCCAGCGCTGCGCGCACCTGCTGTATTGCCACCAGCTCCCGCTCATCCCGCGCATGATGACCGAGTGGGCGCACTCCCGGACCGGCATCGACATCCATCCCGGCGCGCACATCGGGTCGCACTTTTTCATCGACCACGGCACCGGCGTCGTCATCGGCGAAACCTCCGTCATCGGCCAGCATGTGAAGATGTATCAGGGCGTCGCCCTCGTCGCGCGCTCGCTCTCCGGCGGCCAGCAGCTCAAGGGCAAAAAGCGGCACCCCACCGTCGAGGACCACGTCACCATCTACGCCGGCACCGCCATCATTGGCGGCGACACCGTCATCGGCGCCGGCTCGACCATCGGCGCGAACGTCTTCCTCACCCACAGCGTCCCCCCGCGCTCGCTGGTTTTTTATGAGGAAAATTCACTGCGCATTTTGGACAAGGAAAAGCGCCCGGAGGAGTGGGTGGCGGATTGGGTGATTTGAGGGCATGAAAGGCAACGTCGGCATTTGTCATCTTTGCGATAAAAGCGGAAAACTATGTCATTCACACATCATCCCGGAGTTTTGTTACCGCGGTATGTATGACCAAGACCATCGGTTTTATTCGTTGGATGATTTGAAAACCGGACTCTATTCGCAGCCTCGCAAGGGATTTCGAGATTATCTGCTGTGTGCGAGGTGTGAGACCCATTGCAGCCTCTTCGAGTCGAAAGCAGCGCCGTTTTTTAGTGCATGTCATCCTCCGTCACAACCGCCAAGAAAATCAGTCGATGTCCAACTTGATTACAAAAATTTCCGTTTGTTTCTGCTGTCTGTTCTTTGGCGATCCAGCATCACCGAGCATCCATTTTTCGAGCATGTAGATTTAGGCCCACACGAGGAAGTCTTGCGGCAAATGCTCTTACAAAGCGATCCTGGCGATCCCGATCAGTACGGTTGCACGGTTTGTCGTTTGAAATTTCAAGGGCAGGATTTCAGAGACTTTGCAGTTCAACCAACGCCAGCGCGACCTAACGGGCACAACATATATCGGTTCACTTATGCTGGCTTTGTATTTTTCTACTACATATCACGGCACGCATTGAGTCTGGGCGCTAGGCGCTCCTTCATACAAAGAAACGGCCAAATGGTTTTAATGGATGGTCATCTGGAAGAACTGACATTCCTGCGAGATACTTGGAATCAAAGCTGTAAGATCAAGGTTAAGTATGGATCGGTCTTAAGAAAGACGTGATCTACCTCGACTACAACGCCACCACCCCGCTCGCGCCCGAGGTTTTCGACGCGATGCGGCCGTATCTGGAACGGCACTTTGGCAACCCGTCGAGCATCCACGCCGCCGGGCGCGAGGCGCGCGCGGCCATCGACGACGCTCGCGACCGGCTGGCGCGGCTGCTCGGCGCGAAGCCGCATGAAATCATCTTCACCGGCGGCGGCACCGAGGCGGACAACCTCGCCGTCATCGGCCTCGCGCGGGCTTCCGTCGCGCGGGGAAAACATCTCGTCACCTGCGCCACCGAGCATCACGCCGTGCGGCACGCGTTCGAGCATTTGGAGAAAAAGGAAGGCTTCCGCGTGACCTGGCTGCCGGTGGATCGCGGCGGGCGCATCGACCTCGCGCAACTCGCCGGGGCGCTCACGCCCGAAACCACGCTCGTCTCCATCATGTCCGCAAACAACGAGACCGGCACCCTCCAGCCCGTCCGCGAAATCGCCGCGCTCTGCCGCACGCGCGGCGTCCTTTTCCACAGCGACGCCATCCAGTCCTTTGGCAAAGAGCCGCTCGCCGCGCGCGACTTCGACGCCCTCTCGCTCACCGCCCACAAATTCCACGGCCCCAAAGGCGCGGGCCTGCTTTACCTCGGCGCGGGTCACAGCATCGAGAGCCTCCAGCACGGCGGCTCCCACGAAAACCAGCGCCGCCCCGGCACCGAAAACACCGCCGCCATCGTCGGCCTCGCCCGCGCCGCCGAACTCGCACTCGCGACGATGGACGCCGAACGCCCGCGCCAGGCCGCGCTCCGCGACCGAATCTGGACCGGCCTCCACACAGCATTCCCGGCTGCCGTGCGCAACGGCGACGTGGAAAACTGCCTCGCCAACACGCTCAACGTCAGCTTCCCCGGCCTCGACGGCGAAAGCCTGCTCATCAATCTCGACCTCGCCGGCCTCTGCGCCTCCAGCGGCTCCGCCTGCATGGTTGGCTCGATCATGGCCTCGCACGTCCTCCTCGCCATGGGCGTCGCTCCCGATCTGGCTCGCGCCACCGTCCGCTTTTCCCTCGGCAAAGAAACCACCGCCGCCGAAATCGAAACCGCCATCAGCCGGTTGCCGGAAATCTTCGCCCGCCTCGCGCCCTCCACCTTGTCATCCTGACCGGAGTTCCGGTCGGCTTTGCGAGCGGAACGCAATCGAAGAACCTCTAAGAGGGTGGACCGGAGGTCGGCTGCGGAGCGCCAAGGCACGGCATGTCTATAGCATCTGCATTTCCAGAGCGACCCAGCTCCAGCGGAGCGGCATGAGGGCTACTCCCCGCCGGACGTGCCGCGCCTACGGCATCCCCTCGGGATGACAGAAGAGCGCTGCGTCCGTGTTGCAAACACGCTCTTGCGTTTCGGCGGTTGACTTGGAAACGAAGCGAGGCGGACTTGCGATCCGCCTCGCTGTTTTGCAGGGAAGGTGTGCGTGAGTTTAGAACCCGAAAAGGAACGAGAGCGGCGAACGAAAATGCCGCTCGTCTTTCTCGCAGTGCGACTTCCGTTTCGGCTGGCAGCGGTCTTCGTCGTAGTCGCGATACCGCGTTTCCCGAGGCTCCGGATAGTCATACGTCCGGCGCGATTCGTAATACGGCTGATACGCGGGGCGCTCTTGGTAATACCCGTAGCTGGGCCGATAGACTTCGCGGAAAACCGGCTGGCCGCAGCGGTCGTAGCCGACGAAGACGCGCTCGCGGCAATCAGCATGGGCGCTGGGGATGAAGGCCGTAAGGCCGGTGAGGAGCAGGGTGGCGATGAGGAGTTTTTTCATAGGTGAATGGATTCGGTCTTTGTGACGGCGGTTCTTTCGCCGCTATTCAAAGCAGTCGTAAAATTCGGAAATCATTTCGCGCCGTGAGGCTTCGCGCACTTTGCGCCGGACCGTTTTTTCCGCCTCGCGCGGAGCGTGAAACTGTGGCAGCATCCGAGGCTTCAAATTCCTCCACCGCCATGCACATCCCGGACAAATCCATCTATCTCCCGCGGCGCACTTTTCTCCGCGGGCTCGGCGTCTCGCTGGCGCTGCCTTTCCTCGAGTGCATGCTGCCCGCGGCCCGCGCGGCGGTCGGCGGCGCGGTGCGGCGCATGGTCTTCGTCTATATGCCGAACGGCATGGACATGGATAACTTCACGCCGAAAGCGGTGGGCAAAGACTTCGAGCTGCCGTCGATCCTCCAGCCGCTCGCGCCGTACAAATCGCAGTTCAACGTGCTCAGCGGACTCGCGCATCGCAACGCTTCTGCGCTCGGCGACGGCCCAGGCGACCACGCGCGGGCGAACGCCGCCTTCCTCACCGGCGCGCATCCGCGCAAAACGTCGGGCGCGGACATTGCGGTCGGCATTTCCGCCGATCAGGTCGCAGCTTTGCAGGTCGGAAAAAACACGCGGCTCCCCTCGCTGGAGCTGAGCTGCGAAGGCTCGCTGCGGCAGGCGGGCGCGTGCGACTCGGGTTACGCGTGCATCTATCAGCACAATATTTCCTGGCGCAACGAGAACACCCCGATGCCGCCGCTCGGCGATCCGCGCATCGTTTTCGAGCGCCTCTTTTCCAACGAGGAAGACCCCGATCTCGCCGCCGGCAAGGCTCTCCGCGAGAGCTGCCGCGGCTCGATCCTCGACGTGGTGCGCGAGGACGCGAAGGCTTTCCAGGCCAAGCTCGGCGCGACCGACCGGCGCAAGATGGACGAGTATCTCACCGGCCTGCGCGAGACCGAGACAGCCATCCAGCAGGAGGCGAAATTCAAGGCCACCGCGCCCAAGCCGAGCAGCATGGAAAAGCCCGAGGGCATCCCCGGCGACTTCACCGAGCATCTGAAAATCATGTACGACCTGCTCGCCCTCGCGCTCCAGACCGACGCCACGCGCATCGCCACGATGATGGTGCAGTTCGACGGCAGCAACCGGCCCTACCCGTGGATCGGCGTGACCGACGGCCACCACGACCTTTCGCACCACGGCAACAGCCAGGAAAAAAAGGACAAGATCGCCAAGATCAACCACTACCACATGGAGCAGTTCGCGTATTTTCTCGGCAAAC
>JANXSB010000605.1 GCA_025352865.1 Chthoniobacter sp.
TGAAGAGCAGAAAGATGATGACCAAGACGGCAAGGGCGCCCAGTGTTGCCAAAATGTTATTTTTAATAATATCGCTTAATGCCAAAACAAACAGTGTGAAGCCGGGCATTTTGACACCCATGCCTGAAAATACCTCCTTGAACTTCGGCACCACGAACGTGAGCAACAGCACCATGATACCGACCGCCACAATCATGACCGCACTGGGATAAAACAGCGCGGCTTTGACCTTGGCCTTGATTTTCTGTGCCTTTTCAGAAAATTCCGCTAGTCGTTTCAATACGACTTCGAGCACACCGCCCAGTTCGCCGGCCTTGACCATGTTGATGTAGAGCTTGTTGAAAATCAGCGGGTGCTGCGCCATCGACTCGGAGAAGGTGCTGCCGCCCTGCACGGCATCGGCCAGCGCGTTGATGGTGTTTTGCAGGACGGGATCTTTTTCCTGCTTGGCGAGCACGGTGAGGCTGCGGAGCAGCGGCAGGCCGGCGTCGATCAGCGTGGCGAGCTGGCGGGTGAAAATCATGAGCGTCTTGCTCTTCACCGTCTTCTTTTGAAAGAACACCATGCCGCCTTTTTTCGCCTTCGGCGCGCTCATTTCCCTGGCTTTTTTCTGCACCGCCTTGGTGCTCTTACTGACGGCTTTGCCCTTGCCCTCCTCGACTACGCTCGTGGGAAAATAACCCGACTGCCGGAGCTGGCCGACGGCGTCGTTGGAGGTGGAGGCTTCGATGACCCCGACGGATTCCTGACCGCGGGCGTCGAGGGCGACGTAGTTGAATTTAGGCATAAAAGGGAGGAGCGAAAACGGAGGTTGGGCGGAAGCTAAAAGCTCCCCTCCGCGTTGTCGAGCGATGCGTTGCGAAAAAATCCCTGCGAGGATCGCGGGCCTCTCTTCAGACGATGAGCATGCAGTCGCCGTAGCTGTAGAAGCGGTAACGCTGGGCGATGGCTTCGGCATAGGCGCGGAGGACGAACTCGCGGCCAGCGAGGGCGCTGACGAGCATGAGGAGGGTGCTTTGCGGGAGATGGAAATTTGTGAGCAGTGCGCCGACGGCGCGGGGCGTGTAAGGCGGATGGATGAAGATGTCGGTGTTGCCCGAGCGCGCCGTCATCGGCAGGCCGCACGTTTCCAAAACCCGCGCGCTGGTGGTGCCGACGGCGATGAGGCGCTGCGCGGCATTGATGGCGCGGGCGCTTTCCTCGGAGACGCGGAAACGCTCGGCGTGCATGCGGTGCGCGCTGAGGTCGTCGGTGAGTACGGAGCGAAAGGTGCCGATGCCGACGTGGAGGGTGAGAAAGGCGTGCGGGATTTGCGCGAGCAGTTCCGGCGTGAAGTGCAGCCCGGCGGTGGGTGCGGCGACGGCCCCGCGTTCGCGGGCGAAGACGGTCTGGTAGCGCTCGGTGTCGGCGGGTTCCACGGCGCGGTTGAAGTACGGCGGGATGGGCAGTTCACCCGCGGCGTCGAGGTCGATGGGGCCGCGGAACTCGATGATGCGCTCGCCTTCCGGCTCGATGCCGATGACGGTGCCGGTGGTGCCGCGAATGGTGATGCCCGCGCCGAGGCGCATCTTGCGTCCGGGTTTGACGAGGCATTTCCAAACGTGCTCGCGGAGCATTTCGAGGAAGAGCGTTTCGATGCGTCCGTCGTCGGAAAAAACGCGCGCGGGGATGACGCGCGTGTCGTTGAGCACGACGAGATCGCCGGGACGGAGGAAGGTGGGGAAGTCGCGAAACATGCGGTGCTCGATGCACTGGTCGGCTCGGTGGAGGACCATCATGCGCGAGTCCTCGCGGCGGGCGAGGGGATGGCGGGCGATGAGTTCGTCCGGCAGCGTGTAGTCGTAATCGGCGGTGCGGAGGCTCACAGAATTTGCGATTTGCGATTTGCGATTTGCGATTGGAAAAGCCACGCGGCGAGCGGCGGCAGGACGACCATCGAGCGCGTCAGAAAATTCGGCTGCCACGCCGTCCAGAGCGGTGTCGTTTCCCAAAGCAGCAGGGCAGTGAGCGCGCTGAGCGAGAGGATGGTCCACGCGGTCTGTCCGCGCCAGACGGCGAGGGGCAAAATCCAGGTGACATACCACGGATGCAGCGTGGGGCTGAGGAGCAGCGCCGCGCCGAGTACCCAAAGCGCGCTGCGCCGCCAGTCGTCGCGAAATTTCCACACGATACCGCCGACGGCGAGCGCGAGCGCGAGGGTGAAGGGCCAGTTGCGCCCGAAGGGATTGGCGATGGTGACGGCTTCGATCCAGCCCCAGACGAGGTCGTTGAAACGCGTGACGTCGGCGAAGGCGAGGAGCGGTTTCAACACGATGGCGGGGCCGCCGTACGGGAGCGTGAGCGCGGCGGGAAGCGCGATGCTGACGAGCAGCGCGGCGGCGCGTCGGCGGAGCGCGAAGAACCAAACGGGTAGGAGAAAAATGGGGATGAGTTTGAAAGCGATGGCGAGGCCGAGGCATGCGGTGCTCGTGAGCGCCCACGACCAAGGCGGGCGTGTTTCATCGGCGTTCGTGGCGCGGTCATCGGCGCCTGCACCGGAATCTCGTTTTACGGCCTTTTGTGCGCCGGATTTCACTGGGGTTGGATCTCACCCCCGCGCGATCAGCCCCCCTCGCTCTATGCGATTCACACCGCGGAGCTGGTCTATCCCCTCCTCCAGACCACGCTAGGCATTCTCGTGGTGGCCGTCCTCGCCGGTTACCTCGCGGAGCGCCTGCGCATCACCGGTGGCGCGCTCGCCAAGGCCACCGTGCGCGCGGACGAGGCCGAGCGTCTGGCCGAGCTCGGACGAATCGCCGCCTGGCTCGCTCACGAAATCCGCAATCCGCT
>JANXSB010000631.1 GCA_025352865.1 Chthoniobacter sp.
TCCGAGTTGTGCCCGTAGCCCTCGGCGAAATCGAAGCGGCAGTCGTAGCCCATGTATTTTAGCGCGAAGTGAATCTGCCTGTTCGCGAGCGGCCAGTTGCCAAAGGGATTGTCGAGATCGCCGCTGGAGTCCTGTTGGAAAACGCGGAGCGGTTTCCGCTCGGTCTTGCGGATGAGCGAGGGATACGCATTGCCGCCGCGCAGATTCACAAACGAGCCGATGGTCGAGAGCACTTTGCGGAAAGCGTCGGGCCTTTCCCACGCCACGGTGAACGCGCAGATGCCGCCGCTCGATGCGCCGCAGATGGCGCGCTTTTCCGGGTCGTGCGAGAGCGGGTGCTCGCGCTCGACTTCGGGCAGTATTTCCTCGAACAAAAAGCGCGCGTAGCGGTCGCCGAGCGCGTCGTATTCGAGGCTGCGGTTGTTCGCCTCCCACGGGTTTTTCTTTTCGCCTTTGCTCACGTCGTGGCCGGGATTGATGAGCACGGCGACGGTCGGCGGCATCGCGCCGCTGGCGATGAGATTGTCGAAGACGACAGGCACGCGCCAGTGGCCCTTTTCACCGACGTAATCGTGCCCGTCCTGGAAAACCATGACCGCGGCGCTGCCGTCCGGCTGGTATTGCGCGGGCACATAGACCCACCAATCGCGCTCCGTGCCCGCGAAAATCTTCGACGACCACGGCGGCATTTTCGTCAGCGTCCCGTGCGGCACGGCGGCGTTGAATTCGTGCTCGGGTGCGGCTTGAAAACCGTCGGCTGCGAAAAGCGCGGACGTGAGAGCGAGGAGCGGGAGGAGGAAGCGCATGGCGCGAGACTGCCGGGAGCCGCGCGCCGGTGGCAAATCAATCCGCCCCAAATTAACGGAATGGATTTGGGCAGATGCTTTGGCCGCACGCCGCATGTCATAAAGGCGGATTCGCATTGCGGCTCCCGCCTTTCCGCTGCTACCTCCGCACCCTCTCCATGAAAGCCCTCGTCAAAGCGAAATCCGAACGCGGCCTTTGGCTGCAAGATGTCCCCGACCCGAAATGCGGGCTCAACGACGTGCTCATCAAAGTGCTCAAGACCGGCATCTGCGGCACCGACCTGCACATCTACAAATGGGACGCGTGGGCGCAAAAGACCATCCCAGTGCCGATGGTCGTCGGCCATGAGTTCGTCGGCCAGGTCATCGCCACGGGCGAAAACGTGAACGATTTTTTTGCCGGCGAAATCGTCAGCGGCGAGGGCCATGTCGTCTGCGGGCGATGCCGCAATTGCCTCGCGGGGCGGCGGCATCTTTGCGCGCACACCAGCGGCATCGGCGTGAATCGGCCCGGCGCTTTCGCGGAATACCTCGCGCTGCCGATGACCAACGTCTGGCACCACCGCGCCGGCATCGACCTCGATGTCGCCAGCATCTTCGACCCGCTCGGCAACGCCGTGCATACCGCGCTCTCCTTCCCCGTACTTGGCGAGGACGTGCTCATCACCGGTGCCGGTCCCATCGGCCTCATGGCCGCCGCCGTCGTGCGCCATGCCGGCGCGCGTTTCGTCGTCATCACCGACGTGAACGACCACCGCCTCGCGCTCGCCAAAGAGATGGGCGTGGATGTCGCGCTCAACGTCTCCCGCGACTCGCTCCCCGCCGTGCAAAAGCAGCTCGGCATGACCGAGGGCTTCGACGTGGGCCTCGAAATGTCCGGCAACCCCGCAGCCTTCCGCTCGATGATCGACGCCATGTGCCACGGCGGAAAAATCGCCATGCTCGGCATCCCCAGCGAGGAGATCGCGATTGATTGGAACAAGGTCGTTTTCAACATGCTGACCATCAAAGGCATCTACGGCCGCGAGATGTATGAGACGTGGTACAAGATGACCGTAATGATCCAAAGCGGCCTCGACATCGCCCCCGCGATCACCCACCGCCTGCCTTACACCGAGTTTGAAAAAGGCTTCGCCGCCATGCTCTCGGGCGACTGCGGAAAAGTGATCCTCGACTGGACCGACGTGCGCTAGCCGGCGGCGCGCTGGAGCGTGAACTCGACCTGCAGGCCGGTGGGCTGGACGTTGCGGACGGCGACGGTGCCGCCGCAGGCTTCGATGCAACTTTTCACAATCGCCAGGCCGAGGCCGGTGCCGCCGGTCTCCCGCGTGCGTGCCGACTCGGGGCGGAAGTACGGATCGAAGAGCCGGTGCAACGCGGCCTCGGGCACGCCGGGGCCGGAGTCGGTGACGGT
>JANXSB010000639.1 GCA_025352865.1 Chthoniobacter sp.
CACGGCGGCACCTTCGCGCCCGGCTTCACGCTCGCGATCACGCAGCCGAACGGCGCGGGCCACACGCTCTACTACACGACGAACGGCACCGACCCGAGCGCCGCCGGTGCGCCGCTCTACGCTGCGCCCGTGCCGCTCGCCGGGCTGACCACGGTGCGCGCGCGGGCGAAAAAAACCGCGACCGGTGAGTGGAGCGCGATGACCGTGGCGACCTTCCAGCCGGAGCAAAATTTCGCGCCGCTCGCCGTCACGGAAATTTGCTACGACCCGCCCGGCGCGGGCGCGGTGAGCGGCGATGAGTTTGAATTTCTCGAACTGCAAAACACCGGCGCGACCGCGCTCGATCTCAGCGCCTGCGCCTTCACCGCGGGCATCGCGTTCACTTTCCCCAATGGCACCGTGCTCGCTCCCGGCGCGCTGCTCGTGCTCGCGCGCAACCCCGCGCAATTCGGCACGCGCTTCCCCGCTGTCGCTGCGCTCGGCCCTTATACCGGCAAGCTCAGCAACAACGGCGACACCCTCACGCTCGTCAGCGCGCTCGGCACGACGATCTTCACTTTCAGCTACGGCATCGCCCCGCCGTGGCCCGTCGTGAATGGCCGCTCGCTCCACTATCTCAGCGGCCCGGCGGGCAGCGCCGCGAGTTGGTTCGCCTTCGCGCCCACACCCGGCGCGCACCCCGCGGATGCCGACGGCGACGGCCTTTCCAACCTTGCCGAGCAAGCCGCCGGCACCGACCCCGGCAGCCCCACGAGCGTCTTCCGCGCCGACCAAATCATCCGCCTCGCCGACGGCACCGTGCAGATCCTTTTCACCGCGCAGCCCGGTCGCACCTACACCGTGCAGTACCGCGACAGCCTCACCGCCGGCACCTGGCTTCGCCTAGCCGACGTGCCCGCGCCCGCGAGCGCCACGCCCACGACCGTGACCGACTCCGCCGCGCCCGCCGCGCCGCGCCGCTACTACCGCATCGTCGCCCCGCAGACGCCGTAACGGCGGTGGAACGCTCGCGCTGGCGACCTCACTGCGGGCTGAGAGCGCTCAGGGTGAAAGCCAAACGTTTCCGCCAATTGCTAATGCTTCGGAAAACCGGAGATTCGTCGGGCTTTGCAAAGCTTGGCGAAGCAGCTTGCGGGATGCACATGTCGGCGATAGGGACGCGACTCGCCGCCGCAAGGATTATTCCGCATTGAGCCACGCGAGCGTCCGGCGCGTTCGATTGTTGAAAGATTGCGCGGGCGCGACACGTTCTCCCTCCCATGAGCAATCCACCAGAATCCACCCGCCCGCCCGCCGCCTGCCGCCTCGATCTCCGCTTTGTCGGTGCTGTGGCCCTAGCCATCGGCCTCGTCTGGTCCACCTCCATCGCCGCGGGCACTTGGCGCACCGTCCGCGCCCCGGAGAAGCACAGCATCCGCATCACCGGCTCGGCGCGGAAACGGATCGTCTCCGATCTCATCTCATGGCAGGCCGTCATCGAAGCCCGGGCCGAGGATCGCGCCGCCGCTTACCGGACGCTGCGCGAGGGGCGCGACAAGGCGGTGGCCTTCCTCGTGGCGCAGGGGATCAAGGCCGAGGAAATCCAGCCGCAGTCCGCGACCTCGGAGGAGCTTTTTGAAAAGGTGATCGAAGACAAGGTGCTGCCCGGAACCACCGTCGCGGTCCGCAGCGAGACGAAGGTTTCCAAAGGGTTCCGCACACGCGTGGCTATCGTGGTGAACTCGACGGACGTGGCGCGCGTGGAGAAAGCCTCGCGTGAAATCACTTCGCTGCTCGAGCAGGGCGTGGTGGTGAACTCCGAGGCACCCGCGTATTTCTACACGCGGCTCGGCGATCTCAAGGTCGAGATGCTCGCCGCGGCCGCCAAAGACGCCCGCACCCGCGCCGAGAACATCCTCCGCTCCGCGGGCAATGCCGCCGTCGGCAAGCTCGTCGTCGCCGACATGGGCATCATCAATATCAATCCGGCCAATGTCACCAAGACCTCCGAGGAGGGAAACAACGACACCTCCGCGCTGGAGAAGGACATCATTACCATCGTGCATGCGGAGTTTGAGGTGAACTGACGCGGCACCGCTTTGCGGTTGGCAAAGGTGCGGGGATTTGTAGCCTCCGGCGCTCCTATGAAAAATTTCCAAATTGCAGTGCTCGCGGGCGATGGCATCGGCCCCGAAGTGATGGCCGAAGCGCGGCGCGTGCTCGCGGCGGTGGAGGCGAAGTTTGCGCTCGGTTTCGCACTCACTGAGGCGCGCGTGGGGGGCATCGCCATCGATGTGGATGGCGAGGCGCTGCCGGCGGAAACGCTGCGGGTGTGCGGCGCGGCGGATGCGATTTTATTCGGCTCGGTGGGCGGGCCAAAGTGGGAGTCGCTGCCGCCGAATCTCCAGCCCGAGCGCGCCGCGCTGCTGCCGCTGCGGAAACATTTCGGCCTTTTCGCCAATCTGCGCCCGGCGGTCTG
>JANXSB010000660.1 GCA_025352865.1 Chthoniobacter sp.
TGCGGATGTGCCCGGCAGGATAATGGGCCTCCAGCGCCGCGCTCGTGAGGTCGTTGACGCTTTGTTTTTTGAACTTTGCGCCGGGGTTGTTGTGCTCGTAGGCGTACTGGCACTGGCTGTCTATGTCATAGCCTGCGGCCACGGAAATTCCGGCGTCGAGCAACCCGCGCGTGAGGCCGCCCGCACCGCAAAAAAGATCGACGGCGGTGGCGGGAATGGGTGGTTTGGTTTTGCGGGTGGGGTGGTGTTTCATGCTCCGCTCGGCGCGGACGCTGGCAGATGATTCGGATTGGCGCAAGATCGCTGGCGGAATTCCCTTGCCGCGGCGAGGGCTGACGGATGTCCGCGCGTTTCACGCCGCGCGCTGAAGGGTGAAGTCGAGTTGCAGGCCGCTGGGTTCGCGGTTGCGGACGGTAACGCGGCCGCCGCAGGCTTCGATGCACGTTTTCACAATCGCGAGGCCGAGGCCGGTGCCGCCGGTCTCGCGGGTGCGGGCGGTGTCGGGGCGGAAAAAGGGATCGAAGAGCTGGTCGAGCGCGTCGGGCGGGACGCCGGGGCCGGTGTCGCTGACGGTGAGGATGACGTGGGCGTTTTGCGGACGCGCGGAAATGGAGACGGGGCCGGCGGGGCGTCCGTCGCTGCCGAGCATGGGGCGGAAGGAATGGCTGCCATCGGCGCTGACGGGGCTGGCGTAGCGGAGGGCGTTGCGGACGACGTTGCCGAGGGCGCGGGCGAGGAGGTCGGCGGGCACGTCGAGGGCGACGAGGCCGGCGTCCTTCGTTTCGCGAGCGATGACGCGGGCGGCGAGTTCGGCGAGCGGCACGGGGCGGAGCGCGAGGTTTTTTCCGCCGCCACCGGCTTTGGAAAAGGTGTCATCACCGAGATGACGGACGAGGGCGAGGACCAGTTTGAAATCCAAAACATCAGCAACGCGACCGTGAACACGACCGGCTGGTTCGTCCGCATCGGCGACACGCAGACGAATTCCGTCGCGGGCCTGAACACGCTGCACGCGACCACTTTCGCCCTGCCCGCGAGCATGACCGCGGGGCAGTGCATCCGTGTCACCGAAACCTCCGCGAACGCGAACGGCACGAGCATCCTCTACTTCGGCGCGAGCATCGGCTGGAGCGCGATTCCGGGAAACGGGCGCGGCTGGATCATGCTTTTGGACAGCACCTCGGCGGTGAAAGATTTCTTCGCCGCCGGCTGGGACGCGACCACGCTCGCGTCGTTCAGCGTCACCATTGACAGCCAGGTGAAAACGCTCACCGGCCAGTGGAGCGGCGCGGGCGGCGTGGTCGGCTCGCGCGGTCTGAACGCCGACATACCCGGCGTCACGCTCGATTCCTTCCAGCGCACCGGCACGAGCGACAACAACACCTCCGCCGACTGGGTGTGGCGCAACAACGGCGACGTGGACGCCGCTCACCCCGCTCCAACTCGTCACCACCACCGTCGCGCAATCCGTGACCCTCGACACCGGCGGCGCGACGATACTTTTTGTCCGCGTGGAAAATCGCGCCGTAGCCGCGGCTCGGACGGACGAAAGCCGGCGGTCGCGCTGGCGGGGAGCGGTGAACTTTGCTTTGGTGAGGCGATGAAATGGCTCGCCTTCCTCGCTGCCCTCGCGCTTTCCGCGCAGGCGGGGGAGATCGCGGTGACGGATCTGGAGGGGAAGGTGCAGCGCCCGCTGGCGGAGGCGGGGCAGGTGGCGACGGTGCTGTTTTTCGTGCTGCACGATTGCCCGATCTCGAATGGCTATGCGCCGGAGATCAGCCGCATCGCGCAGGAATATGCGGGGCGCGGCGTGCGCAGTTTTGTGGTCTATGGCGAGGGCGATCTCACGGCGGAGGAGGCGCGGAAGCATGCGCGGGATTACGGCTATCGCTGCCCGGCGCTGCTCGATCCGCCGCATGCGCTGGCGCGGGTGGCGGGGGCGACGGTCGCGCCGGAGGCGGCGGTGATTTCAGCGAAAGGCGAGGTGCTTTACCTGGGCCGGATCGATGACCGGGCGGCGGCGCTCGGGGTGCATCGGGCGGAGCCGAAGGAGCGGGATTTGCGCGTGGCGCTGGATGCGATCCTCGCGGGGAAGCCGGTGCGCGAGCGGTTCACGAAAGCGATCGGTTGCTATCTGCCGCAATCGGCGGAAACGTCCACGCCTCTAAAAGCGTCTCCTCCAAAACCATGAGAATCCCCTCCGTCCTGCTCCTGCTCGCCACCGCCTGTTCCGCCGCCGAGGCGCTGCCCGACCATGTCACATTCACCGAGCACATCGCGCCGATCCTTTTCGCGAAATGCGCGGGGTGCCATCGCCCCGGCGAGATCGCGCCCTTTTCATTGCTGACCTACGCGGACGCGAAAAAGCACGCGAAGCAGCTCGCGGAGATCACCACCGAGCGCACGATGCCGCCGTGGCATGCGGACAAGGACAACCCAGCTTTCCTCAACAACCGCAGCCTTGACGAGTGGCAGATCGCGCTGCTCACGGCGTGGCAGCGCGGCGGCGCGGTCGAGGGCGATGCGGCGAAGCTGCCGTCCGCGCCGAAGTTTGCCGAGGGTTGGGCGATGGGCGTGCCGGACTTGGAGCTGAAGATGCCGGAGGCGTATCAGATTCCGCCGGAGGGCCGGGACACGTACCGCAATTTCGTGCTGCCGCTGAATTTCGCGGAGGACAAATGGATCAGCGCGATCGAGCTGCGGCCGAGTTCGCCCGAGGTGGTGCATCACGTCCTCATTTTTCTCGATACCGACGGCTCCGCCGCGAAGCGCGACGCGAAAGACCCGAAGCCCGGCTACAACGGCTTCGTCAGCGTGGGCCTGACCTACGTGGCCGGATGGGCACCCGGCGCAGGGCCGCTCGTGCTGCCGCCGGATCTCGCGTGGCGCTTTCCAAAAGGCGCGAACCTCGTTCTCCAGACCCACCTTTCGCCGAAAGGTAAAGCCATGCAGGAAGCCACGTCCGTGGGCCTGCGTTTCGCGAAGGAACCGCCGCCGCACACCTATACCACGGTGCAGCTTCCGCCGCAGTTTGGCATCCTCAATGGCATCCAGATTCCCGCCGGCGAAAAGAACTACACGCTGCGCGATTCGTTCACGCTGCCGATTGATTGCGACGCCTTCGCCGTGGGCGCGCACGCGCATTACCTCGGCAAGCGCATGACCATGACGGCCACGCGGCCCGACGGCAGCAAGGCGACGCTGCTCAAGGTGAGCGACTGGGATTTCGCCTGGCAGGAACAGTACGCCTACCGCGAACGCATCCCGCTGCCGAAAGGCACGCGGCTTGACACCGAAGTCATCTGGGACAATTCCGCCGAAAACGAGCGCAACCCGAGTAAGCCGCCGGTGCCCGTCCACTGGGGCATCGCCTCGGCGGATGAAATGGGCAGCGTGACCGTGGGTGTGGTGCCGCGCAAAAACGAGGATCTCGAAGTCCTGCGCGCCGCGCTGACCGAGCACATCGCCGACGTGATGATCGACGCCGCGCAGCACTCGCTCGAACTGCCCGAGGGTCTCGGCAAGAAACTCGCGCCCGTCGCCAGCATGCTCAAAGGCTTCGACAAAAACGGCGACGGCACGCTGGACGATGCCGAGCGCGCCCCGGTCCGCACGCTCATCCAGTTCAGCGGCTTCCCCCGGCAGATGCTGAACGCTTCGCCGTAGCTAGTGGCGAGGCGGTGGCTCGACGGCCAGCGCGACGGCGGGGAGCTTGGCGCGTACTGCACGCACAATTCCAGCTTGGCGTCACGAGCGGGACGTATCGCGAGGGGTGACTACCCGCCGCACCCGTTCAGCGCATGAGAGCATCCGCGGGTCGAGATGCATCAGCGTGCCGAGTTAATTGGCACCGTTCGTCCGCGTTACTCGGCCCGTTTGTGAAGAGGGATGCTTTGCTGGACTCGCTTCTTCGACTCGTCGATGAACGGTTGGAATTTCTTCTTGAGGCCTTCGAGCTCATCATTGGATGCGGCACCGATCTGAACATCGAGTCCCAGGTGACTGGGATCAATTCCAAGTTCGAGACGGATATGGACTAAAGGAGAGCCATTGTAAGAGCCCACGTACCAAAACGTCTGCATGTTCGGTGTCGGTTCCGGTTCTATGATCTCCTTGAAGCGGACAGGTTTGCACGGATTGAAGCCCTGTTCGAGAAGCCAGCGGTGAAGCGCGATGAAACTTGATACTTCTGAGAATGATTCCTGGCTTCTTGCCCAGGCAATTGAACCTAAATTAGGGGGGAGTTCATCCGCGTTCATGTTCATGGAGCACAACGCGATGACGGCGGCGAGGAGGAGGATTGAATGCTTCATGGGAGGTACTGTGAGCGTGAGCTTTCTAAGAAGCACGCTTCCGTGTTTGAAGAACGGACGGGGGCTTCACGGATGGGAGCGTCTCCTTACGCGTTTTCCACGCCCTTGAAATTCGCATCCTCCAGCCCGGCGAGTTCGCCGGTGCTGTCGGAGAATTTTTCGACGGGCGTGCCCATGCGTTTGAGCATGGAGACGTAGAGATTGGTGAGCGGGGAGTTTTTCTCGTAGGCGAGGGCGCGGCCCGTGGCGATGGTGCCGCCGCCGCGGCCGGCGAGGACGATGGGGAGCGCGTGCGGGTCGTGGGCGTTGCCGTCGTGCATGCCGGCACCGAAGAGGAGCATGGAGTTGTCGAGCAGGGTGCGCTCGCCTTCGCGGATGGCGCGCATTTTTTCCAGCATGTAGGCGAACTGCGCGTAGTGCCACGTATTGATGCGCTCGTACTGGGCCATCTGCTCGGGGGCATTTTTGTGGTGGGAGATTTCGTGGAATCCGCCGCTCACGCCTTCGAGGAAAGAGAAGTTGCGCGGGCTGACGGCGTTGCCAAACATGAAGGTGGAGACGCGGGTGGAGTCGGTCCAGAAGCCAAGCACCATGAGGTCGAGCATGATGCGGACTTGCTCCGTGTGGTCGCCCTTGCGCTCGCTGACGCGGGCGGGGTCGGCGTAGGCGTCGATGCGCGCACCGAGTTCTTTGACGGCCTTTTCGGCGAGGCCGTCGCTCTTCACAGTTTCGCTCTGGCGCTTCGCGTCAAAGGCGATGCGCTGCTCCACGCCGCGGACGCTTTCGAGATACTCATCGAGCTTCTGCCGGTCGTCCTTGCCAAGCCTTTGCTGGAGCCGTTTCGCGTCTTCGAGGACGAGGTCGATAACGCTGCGATCCTTCGCCGACTCCGCGGCGCGGCCCGGCGTTTGCGAGCGGAAAAGGCGGTCGAAGGCGGCGCGCGGGTTGATCTCCTTGGTCAGCGGTGTGGTCGGCGTATTCCAGGAAATATGCGCGCCGTAGAGCTGGGTGTAACCGACGTTCGTATCCACGCCGGTCGCGGGTGGGTCGATGCCGAGTTCGAGCGAGGGCAGCGCGGTCATGTGGCCGATGCGTTTCGCGGCGACCTGATCCATGGAGACCGCGCCGCTGCGGAGGTCGCTGCCGGTGGTGCGCGTGATCGTGGTACCGGTGAGAAAGCCGCCGGTCTTCACGTAATGGCCGTCGCCGG
>JANXSB010000677.1 GCA_025352865.1 Chthoniobacter sp.
CCCGAGTGTCTCGACGGAATTGCAGGCGAAGGTGCCAACTTCCACCGCTACTGGCCGGCGCTTATCGTTTTCACCTATGTCCGAATCAAACGAACCCCGCGAGCCGCTCATTGAGGCGGGCCGCTACGCGCGGTTGGCGGAGGCGCGGGAGCGGGGGTTGGTGGTGGCGGCGCGGGAGCTGCCGCATTGGATCGAGCGGGAAGGGGACGAGTGGGTGCTGCGGGTGGAGGAGGGCGCGGGCGCGGAGGTGGCGCGCGAGCTGGCGGCGTTTGAGAGCGAGGAGCGGGAGCGTCCGGTGGCGCGCGGGGTTTTTCCGGCGGAGAAAATTCCTACGCTTTCGCTCTATGTGGCGGGCTGGGTGCTGAGCATGTTTTTTGTCGCGCAAAATTTTCTCGGGCCGACGTGGGAGGATCGCGGCGCGGCGGAGAGCGCGCTGATTTTGCGCGGGGAATGGTGGCGCACGATCACGGCGCTGACGTTGCACGCGGACGCAGCGCACATCGGCGCGAACCTCGCGACGGGGCTGCTCTTCGCGGCGTTTGCGCTGCCGCGGTTTGGGACGGGTGTGACGTGGCTGGCGATCGTGCTGAGCGGGGCGCTGGGGAATGCGATCAATGCGTGGGGCTACCGCGGCGAGTGGCATGGGACGATTGGCGCATCGACCGCGTGCTTCGGGGCGCTCGGCATTTTAATGGGCGCGGAAGTTTTCGCGCGCTGGCGCGAGCCGCGGACGCGGAGCCGCTGGCAGCTCGTGCTGCCGCTCGGTGCGGGGCTGGGGCTGCTCGCTTTTCTCGGCGTGGGGGAAAAGGGCGGGCATGTGGATTACATGGCGCACTGCTGGGGATTCGTGGCGGGCGCGGTGGAGGGCGTGGCCGCGGAAGGCTGGCGGATAAAGGATCGCGCGCCGGTGGCGGTGCAGCGGGCGGCGGCGTGCGCAGCGCTGGGGCTGGTGGCGGTGGCGTGGGCGCTGGCTATGCGCTGAGGGCGCGCTGCACGCAGTCGCCGAGGGCCTGGATGCTGTAGGGCTTGAGCAGGAGCTCGCGGAAACCGATCTCGCGGGCGCGCGGCGTGTCGAGCGTGGCGGTGTAGCCGGTGGTGAGGATGATGCGGGTGCCGGGGCGGATTTCCCAGAGTTGCCGGGCGAGGTCGATGCCGCTGAGCTGCGGCATGGTGAGGTCGGTGATGACGACATCGAACTGCTCCTCGCGGAAGCGCGCGAGCGCGGCGTTGGCGTCCTTTTCAATAATGGGCACGTAGCCGAGCCGGGTGAGGAAGCGCTCGCCGAGCATGGTGAGCACGGGCTCGTCGTCGATGAAGAGGACGCGCTGGCCGGTGCCGTTCACGATCGCGGGTTCGGCCTCGGTGCTGATCGGCGCGTCGAAATCGAGCGCGGGGAAGTAGAGGTGGAAGGTGGTGCCATCGCCGGGCTTGGTATAGACGGAGATCGCGCCGTCGCAGGATTTCATGATGCCGTGGACGACGGAGAGGCCGAGGCCGGTGCCGCGGCCGGGTTCCTTGGTGGTGAAGAAGGGTTCGAAGATGCGGGAGGCGGTGGCGCTGTCCATGCCGCAGCCGTTGTCGCTGACGGAGAGGCGGAGGTAGCGCGCGGGGCGGAGGTCGGGATGGGTGTGGGCGAAGTCGGCATCGACGTCGAAGGCGCTGAGCTGCACGCGGACATGGCCGGGGCGGTCGCCGAGAGCGTGCCATGCGTTGGTCACGAGATTGGTGACGACTTGGTGAATCTGGATGGTGTCGGCCAGCACCTTCGGCACGCCGCTTTCAAACTCAGTGATGATCTCGACGGACGCAGGCAGAGTGGCGCGCAGGAGCTTGAGCGCGTCGCGCACATCGGTTTCGAGGTCGAGCGGCTTGCGGTCCTGCTCGCGGTGGCGGGAGAAAGCGAGGATCTGGCGAACGAGGTCGCGTGCGCGTCCGCCGGCCTTGAGGATTTCGCGAAAACTCGAGGTCGTGGCGGCGGGGTCGCCGGCTTCCTGGATGCCGAGGTCGGCGAAACCGACGATGCCGGCGAGGATGTTATTGAAATCGTGGGCGATGCCGCCGGCGAGGGTGCCGAGGGCTTCAAGCTTTTGCGCCTGGCGGAGTTTGTCCTCGAGTTTGGTCCGTTCGAGGGCGGTGCGTTCGCGCTGGCTGACGTCTTCTTGGAGCAGGGCGTTGGCCGCTTCGAGGTCGAGCATCTTTTTCTCGAGTTTGGCGATGAGCCGTGCGTTGTACTCCTTGAGATAGATGGACTCGTCTTCCGGCTCGGCGTCGGGCAGCGGCGTATCCGTTGCTTTTTTCGCGACCACTTCGTTGATCTCGCGGATGAGGACGTCAGCTTCGAGCGGCTTGATGAGGAAGCGGTCGGCGCCGAGGCTGAGCGCGAGCGAGGCGTCCTTCGGATCGGTGTAGGTGGCGGTGTAGAAAATGAAGGGGATGTGGCGGAGGCGCGCGTCCTTTTTCAGCTCGCGGCAGAGCTGGAAGCCGTCCATGCGCGGCATGAGGATGTCGGCGATGATGAGGTCATAGACGCCGCGCTCGGCGAGCTTGAGGGCGTCGAGGCCGTTGCTCGCGGAATCGACGGTGTGGCCGTGTCCGCGGAGCAGAGCCTCGAGCATGTAGAGGTTTTCGGGCTTGTCATCGGCGCTGAGGATTCTCATGGGGTGCCTGCCTTTCGTGGGATGAACCGGGTGATTTCGGAGATGAAAGTTTCGGTGACGATAGGCTTTTCGATGTAGCCCGCAAAGCCAATGTCCACGGCCTTTTCGCGGTCGCCGACCATGGCGTAGCTGGTCACGGCGACGATGGGGATGTGGGCGAGATGAGGCTCGCTTTTGATGCGGCGCGCGGCCTCGTAGCCATCGACCTCGGGCATCTGGATGTCCATGAGGATGAGGTCGGGCATTTCATTCTGCGCGGCGACGACGGCCTCGCGGCCATTGCCCGCGTGGACAACGGTGAAGCCGCTGTTTTCGAGCAGGAAGGTGGCGAGGTAGCGGTTGGCTTCATTGTCTTCGACGAGAAGGATTCGTGCGCTCATGGGGTGGTGGACGTAACGCGAGGCAGGGTGATGGCGAAGCGCGAACCTTTTCCAAATTCGCTTTCCGCCGCGAGGCTGCCGCCCAGCATGGTCGCGAGTTGTTTGCACAAATACAAGCCGAGTCCGGTGCCTTCGTAGGTGCGGCGGGCGGAGCCATCGACCTGGCGGAAGGCCTCGAAAAGGTGGGCCATGCTTTCGGGTTTGATACCGATGCCGGTGTCGGTGACGGAAAGCTCCACGCTCTCCGCGGTGGTGCGGACGGCGAGGAGGACGCGTCCAGTGTCGGTGAATTTTATGGCGTTGTTCGCGAGGTTGAGCAGGATCTGAAAGCATTTTTTGCGGTCGCTGCGGAGGCGGAACGCGGGGTCGTCGATCGCTGTTTCGAGGGCGAGATTTTTCTGCGCGGCCATCGGCGCGAGGGTCTGCACGACCTCGGTGACGATGTCGGCGATGGGGAAATCGTCGAGGGTGACTTCCATTTTTCCCGACTCGAGGCGCGAGAGGTCGAGCAGGTCGTTGATGAGCCCGAGCAAATGGCGCGCGGAGAAATGGACCATGCCGAGCTGCTTTTCCTGCTCGGCATTGAGCGGGCCGGCGAGGCCCTGGCGGAGGACGCCGGTGAAGCCGATGATCGAGTTCAGCGGGGTGCGCAGCTCGTGGCTCATGGTGGCGAGAAATTCGGACTTGAGCCGGTCGAGTTCCTGGAGCCGTTCATTGGCGGTGGCGAGGTCGCGGGTGCGGTCGGCGACTTTTATTTCGAGGCTGGCGTGGGCGTGGCGGAGCGCCTCCTCGGCGGCGAGCCGCGCGGAGATGTCGATGCCGATGCCGAGCATGCACGGCTGGCCTTCGACATCGAGCCGCAGGCCGGTGACGTAGTAGGGGAACTTGCGGCCGGCTTTGGAGAGCAGATGGACCTCGATGTCCGTGGAGCCGTGCGTGAAGCACTCGAGCATGCGCTCATGGACGAGCGCCTTTTCCTCCTCGGGGAAATAGGTGAGCGGATCGAGCGTGTCGATTTCCGCCGCGGTGTAGCCGGTTACGGCTTCGAGGGTTTTGTTCCAGCGGAGGATTTTGCGCCGGGCGTCGTAGAGGTAGAAAATGCCCGGCATCGAATTGACGAGTGTCTCTGTGAATTGCAACTCGCGGCTGACGCGCGCCTCGCTGGCACGGCGCTCGGTCATGTCGCGCGAGACGATGAGGATTTTGTCCGGCTGGCCGCTGGCGTTGACGATGACGCTGCCCTCGGATTCGAGCGAGAGGATGCTGCCGTCCGGGCGGACGAGGCGGAAATCGGCGCGCTGCGGTTCGCGTGTGTGGAGCATCTCGGCAAAAAGCTCGCGGGCGCGCGGGAGGTCGTCGGGATGCAGCTCTTCGAATGCGGAGCTGAGGTAAAAATCCTTCCCCGGAAAATGGCGCGAGTAGGAGCGGCTGGCGTAGAGCCGGCGGCCTTGGAGATCGAGGATGGCGATCAGGTCCGAGACGTGGTCGCTGATGATGCGGAACATTTCCTGGCTGGCGCGCAAGGCCGCCTCGCCGAGTTCGCGCTGGGTCACGTCGTGAAAGATGAGGGTCGCACCGACGACGGTGCCCGCGGCGTCGCGGATGGGCGCGGCGCTGCCGGTGACGAGATGTTCGAGGCCGTTGCGCGCGATGATGAGGCGGGGATCGGGCGCGGTGACAGTGCGGCCCTCGCGCACCGCGCGCGCGAAGAAGCTCTCCACCGGCTCGCGACTCTCGCGCCGGAGCGGCTGGAAAATCTCGGCGACGGGACGCCCGCGCGCCTCCTCCTCGGACCAGCCGGTGATGACCTGTGCGGTTTCATTCACGAGCGTCACGCGTCCGGCGGCGTCGGCCACGATCATGCCTTCGCCGATGCTGCGCAGCGCGGTGGCGAGCCATTGGCCGCGCTTGCGCACGATGATCCACTCGTGCTGCAAACGCCGTGCGCTCCACACGACGAGCGCGAGGAGGACGAGCACGGCCCCGATCCCGATGATGTCCGCAGCGGCCAGCGCGATGCCTTCGCCCTCGGTGAGCCGCACGCGCTTTTGCACATAGTAAAAGGCGAGCGCACCGACGCCCGCCGTGGCTCCGAACATTGCCGCGATGAGGAGCAGCAGTCCGGTCTTGCGCGGCTGGGAGGAGCGTGGGCCGTTCATGCGCCGTTGGTGTAGCCGGAAGGCCGGGCGCGCGGCAAGCGTGGCGCACGGACGGAATTTACCTCTTTTTTTTCTTCATCCCGGTCGTCCGGGGAGAACGGCGACTTCGAATTCGCCGCGCCCGTCAATCGTCATCTGGGATCTGGATGATCGTCACGGTCTGCTGCACCTGGGTCGTGCTCTGGTCATCACGAGGCTTCGTGGTGCGCTCCGAGATCTTTTCATATCCCGTGCGGCTGACCGTCGGGCGCCAGTTGCGGATGATTCCTTCGTTCATCCGATTGCGCATGAGGTTTGGAGGGTCGATGACCTTTTTGTCCGCCTGCCCAATACCGCCCGGATCGTCGTCCCGCCAGCACGGGCCCTGCGGGGTGAAGGCCTCGGTGATGCCGGCGAAGGGGCTTTGGCCGTGGAGCAGATTGCCGAGATCGAAGGGAATCTCCACGCGCGCGCCGAAGAACCAGTGGTTGTCGCCATCGAGGAGCCGGGCGTCGCCTTTATACTGCGCATCGAAGACGACCGCCGGCACCGGGCGTGATTCGAGCCGTGCGGTGAGGCAACTGATGTCATGGCCGAAGGGGTCATCGAAAAATGCGTAGCCGGCGTAGATCCGCGTCTCCGCCCAGCAATCGAGATACGGCACGAGCCCGCCGAGCTCCAGGTCGAAGCCCGGCATCGAGCCTTCACGACGCTCAAAAGTCCGCCGCTTCGTCCCGTGCTTGCTCGTGGTGAGCCTGGTGGTCGTCGTCGTGACAAGGGTGTCTGGAGGGGGGTCGTCGAAAAACCCCCCCTCCCCGCCGTCAATGAACACCGAGTCGGAAGTCGTGGAGGAAGTCGTCTTCCTCGGCGTCAATTTCGTGGTCGAGTAGCGGTCGAAATGCTTCACCGAGTGAGAGGGGAAATAGCCATTGGCGCGAAAATCGACCCATTTCGAAAGCAGCTCGAAGCCTACGCCAAACTGGTTGTAGCCGCGGCCCGAGTAATCGCCGTAGTCATAAAAGGCATTGAATCCGATGATGATGTCCGGGTCGTCAAAGCGATGGCGGAAGCCCAGACCGGCGCTCCCATTTTCGTTGCCATCGCCTTTGCCGCTCCAGTTGCCATCGAGAAAGAACATGCTTTTCCCATTCGGGTCGCGGTAGAGCGGCGCGAGCAGATTTGCCCCGCCTTCGATCCGGTCGGCTGTAAATCCAAGATCAAGGGTCAGCGTGCCATCCAGCGGGCCGTAGGTCGGCGGGGCTTCAGGAAGGGGGCGGCCTGCTTCCAGCCGGGCCACCGCGCCGCTGCAAAGGAATACTATGGAGGCGGCAAAGTAATTTGATCTTAGCGAATTCATTTGGAGTGGTGGGCCGGGGTGAAAGGGAGCTGCGGAATTTGACGGGCGATAAGGAGGGTTCACTTTTCAACAACTCTCGTCGGACGCGTGGGTATGCTGGATGTCGGCGAAGCAAACAAGCGAATAATCGGCATGAGCGCGGCGGGCCGCGCTTTGGTGGCTCCAGTCAATGATTGCAGTAATGACAAATGGGATTCTGGACGGCCGAACCGACCTTGCCCATACTGCGACCATGTGTTTCCACAAGACGCAGTGCTCGCTGGATCTCGCGGCGACAAAAAGAAGCTTTCAGCAATACGCATGATTCAGAGATCCCCTCTCGCCATTCCGACCGTCGTCACAGATTTCACGGGGGAAGACTATCAGGAGCGACTCTACGATCAATACGCCGAGTGGCAGCGGCACACGCCGGTGTTTCGCAATCAGGATGGTGTGGTTTACCTGACGCGCCACGACGACTGCGCGCGGTTGCTGAGCGACGGGCGTTTTGGCCGGCAGGCCGATGATGGTTCCGCAAACCCGCTGGTCACCACGTCCCATGAGGCAGGTGCGCTGCATTCTACCATTGCAAACTGGATGCTATTCATGGATGCGCCGCGCCACCCGATCGTGCGCCGGGCTTTCAGCCAGGCGCTGTCGGCGCGGGAGGCGGGTCTGCCCGATTCGGCCCTGCGCGACCTGGCTCGCCAGCTCATCGGGGAAGGTGGTGAAGCGGTGGATTTCCTGTCCGGCCTCGCCGGGCGCCTGCCCGCGCTGGTGATCTGCCACCTCATCGGTGTGCCCGCCGCGGACGCCTCGGCACTCGGCCCCTGGGCCTTCCGACTCGCCAGCGCGCTCGACTCTGGCGAAGAGGAAGGGATGCGCGCCGCCGCCCCTGCGGCGACCGCCATGCACGACTATTTCAGCCGCTTTGTCGTGTCGGATGCGGCCCGCGGTGCCGGGGGTTTTTTGCGCGAGTTGGAGTCGGGCGCGGGCTCCGATCTTGCGGAGGCGGAGATCATCGACGGGTGCGTGTTCCTACTGGTGGCTGGTCATGAAACGGCGCGCAACCTGAGCGCCAACAGCGTGCTGGCGCTGGCGAAAAATCCCGAACAGATGCAACTGCTGCGGGACCAGCCGGAGATGCTGAAATCGGCCATCGAGGAGTTGCTGCGCTACACGGGGCCCGTGCAGAAACTCAGCCGCTGGACGAGGGAAGACCTGACCCTCGGCGGATACGCGATCCCGCGCGCCACCTTGGTCGTTGGCCTGATCGGCGCGGCGAATCGAGACCCGGCGTGCTTCACCGATCCCCACACGCTCGACCTCCGCCGCAGCCCGAACCCGCACCTCGCTTTCGGCCGCGGCAGCCACGCCTGCATCGGGCGCCCGCTGGCGCTCAGGGAAACCGGCATCGCGCTGGACGAACTGCTGCGCGCAACCGGGCTGATTGAAGTGGTCGAACACCGCTGGGTGCCGAACGCCTCGATGAGAAGCCTCGCCTCCCTGACCCTGCGCATGCCGCCGCCGTCTGGCCCGGATCGGTAAATGATCCCGGATTTCCAAGCTGCCTGCATGCTCAATCAAGTTCCAAGATCGGTGGTTCCGGGAATCGGCTTCCCGGCCCTGCCTGATGCGCAGGCCAGCACGATGCTCGCCCTGCAATACCAACTCGAGGCCTCGCAGTGGATGCCGGCGGCCACGATCTTGGGCCGGCAATTAGAGCAACTGCGCAAGGTCTTCGAGCATGCTCGCAGAACCGTTCCTTATTATGCCACGCTGTTTGCCGGATATGACAGCGGTGGCCCGGAAGGCTTCACCTTGGATTTCCTGCACAAGCTGCCGATCTCCACGCGCGCCATGGTGCAGAAAGCGGACGTACAGATGCGCTCGCGGGCGGTGCCGCCCGCCCACGGAAGAACCTTCCCCTTGACCACCTCCGGTTCCACCGGACAGCCGGTCAAGCTGCTGCAAACGGACGCGACAAAGCTGATCTGGCTGGCCCTCACGCTCCGCGATCATGCATGGCACCAACGCGATTTTTCACGCCGCCTGTGTGCGATCAAATGGGCCGCGCGCGGCATGTGCGAGCCGCCCGACGGCCACCGAGAGGAGAGCTGGGGTGCTGCGTTGGACGTGCTCTACGACAGCGCGCCCGCCGCCATGCTCAACGTCACCGCCACCATGCCGGAACAAGTCGCGTGGCTGCTCCGCGAAAAGCCCGGGTACCTGATTTCATACCCCTCGAATCTCGCAGCGTTGGCCGGATACTGCATCCAGCAGAAGACCACCCTCCCTAGCCTCACGGAAGTCCGCACGATCGGCGAGACGCTCACGTCGGCGCAACGCGCCTTGTTCCGGTCGGCGTGGGATGTGAACACCGTGGATCTCTACTCGTGCGAAGAGACCGGCTACATCGCCCTGCAATGCCCCACGCAGGATCACTACCATGTGCAGTCGGAAAACGTGCTTTTGGAAATTGTGGATGACGATGGCCAGCCGTGCGCTCCGGGTGAGAGCGGACGGGTGCTGGTCAGCTCCCTGCACAATTTCGCCACGCCGCTGCTGCGTTATGAACTGGGCGATCACGCGATATTCGGCGAAGCCTGCCCGTGCGGTCGCAACCTGCCCGTGATCACCAAGGTGCTCGGGCGCACCCGGAATCGGCTCATCCTTCCCGACGGGCGCAGCGAGTTTCCGTATCTCGGCGAGCACGGCCAAACCCAGCGGCTGACGGGTGTCCGCGTGCAGGCCTTTCAGTTCGTGCAGCACAACGTGCAGGAGGTCGAAGTGAAATACGTCACCGATCGTGTCTTTACGCCGGGGGAAGCGGACAAGGTGATTCGCATGATTCAAGATAACCTGGGATATCCATTCCGTATTCGCATCACTTACTGTGACACGATCACTGCTGGTGCCAGGGGCAAGTTTGAGGAGTTTGTCAGCCTTGTA
>JANXSB010000004.1 GCA_025352865.1 Chthoniobacter sp.
CACGGCGCGGACTTCATCAAATTCAACGACTCGTGGAGCCAGATCATCAACCTGCTGCCCGATCAGGACGGCTCGGTTTTCATGATCGACTGGTACGACAAACAGCAATGCCACGACACCAACCCCGCCAAGCACGACCAAAGCAACGGGCGCATTTTCAAAGTCGTGTACAACGGGCAGAAGACGACGCCCATCGATCTTGCGAAGAAAACCAACGACGAGCTGGTGACGATGGCCGTCGGGAAAAACGAATGGCTTTCCCGCCACGCGCGGCGGCTCCTGCAGGAGCGCGCGCAGGCCAAGCCGCTCGCGCTGCCCGCACTCGCGACCGCGGCGCGCGAGGCCGCACCGCGCGAAGCCTTGCGCGCATTGTGGGCGTTGCACGCGACCGGCGGACTGACCGAGCCGGTGCTGCTCGAAGCGCTGACCGAACGCGCGGGGCGCGAGGATGTCTGCGCATGGGCCATTCAGCTCGCGTGCGAGCGCGCGCCATCGGAAGCGGTGCGCACGCGCCTCGCGCAACTGGCGCGGGATACGAAATCGCCCGCCGTCCGCCTCTACCTCGCGAGCGCCGCCCAGCGCCTGCCCGTGGATCAGCGCCTCGCCATCCTCGCACCGCTGCTCGGGCACGACGAAGACGCGAAGGACATCAACCTCCCGCTCCTCGAATGGTACGCGCTCGAACCTGTCGTCGCGAAAGACCCCGCCGCCGCCGCGTTGCTCCTCGATAAAGTGAAGTTTCCCCAAGTCCGCGAGTTCATCGCCCGCCGCATGGCTGCGCAGTAATCAGCCGCAGCTTTCCCCGACCCAGCGCAAGTAAGCTGGCAGCCCATCGGTAACTCGCACAGCCAGCACCTCCGGCACCTCGTACGGATGCAGCGCCCGCACCCGCGCTTCCAGCGCCGGGTAGCTGCCAACCGTCGTCTTGAAAATCACCAGCACCTCCGCGCCTGTCTCCACCTTTTCCTCCCAGCGATAGATCGACTCCACGCCGGGCACGATGTTCCCACACGCCGCGAGCTTTTCCTCCACGAGCGTGCGCGCGGCGGTGCGTGCCGTTTCGACATCCGGCCACGTCGTGAAAACGGTGAGGACTTCCTCGGCCATTTACGCAAGCACCGCCACCTGCTGCCGCACGATCCAACCACCGCCGAGCACTTCATCCCCGCGATAGCACACCGCCGCCTGTCCCGGCGTGACCGCTCGCTGCGGCGTGTGCAGACGCACGCGGGCCTCACCGTTTTCGCCGGGGTAAACGGTCGCCGTCGCGCCGGGATGCGCGTAGCGGATTTTCACCGTCACTTCGAAAGGCTCGTCCGTCTCCGCGTGCCACAGGCAATGGTCGATGGTGAATTCGTCCGTCACCAAATCCTCCGCCTCGCCCACGATCACGCGGCTCGTCGCCGGGTCGATGTCGATGACATACATCGGCCGCGGCGAACCGCCCGGCAGCCCTTTGCGCTGGCCAATGGTGAACATCTCGATGCCGTCGTGCTCGGCCACGCGGTTGCCTGCCTTGTCGAAAATCCCGCCGGGATGAAACTCGCCCGCGCCCATGTGCGATTTGAGGAACGCTTTGTAGTCATTGCCCGGCACGAAACAAATCTCCTGGCTGTCCACTTTGTCCGCCGTCTTCAGCCCGAGCTGCCGCGCGATGGCGCGGATTTCCGTCTTCTCCATCCCTCCCAGCGGCGTCAGCGCCCGCGCGAGCTGCGCCTGCCGGAGCGAGAAAAGAAAATACGACTGATCCTTCCGCGGGTCGCGCCCTTTGCGCAGCACCGCGCGGTCGGCGTGGTGCTCGATGATCGCGTAATGCCCCGTGGCGATATACTCCGCGCCAAGCGCCTTCGCCTTGCCCCACAGATTGCCAAACTTCACCTTCTCATTGCACATCACGCACGGGTTCGGCGTCCGCCCTTTCTTGTACTCGTCGGTAAAGTAGTCGATCACCAGCCGCTCAAAGTTTTCCCCCTCGTCGATGACGTAATGCGGCACGCCCAGCGCGTGAGCCACGCCCCGCGCATCGGCGATGGCCTGCGGCCCGCAGCACTTGTCTTCCGCGCGCGAGATGCAGTCCTGCGGCCACACCTTCATCGTCACGCCGATGACTTCGTAGCCCTGCTCCCTCAGCAAAAACGCGGCGACGCTCGAATCCACGCCGCCACTCATCCCCACGACGACGCGTGTTGGGCGTTGGGCGTTGGGCGTTGGACGGGCGGTGTTCATCGTCTGGAAAGCGGCGCGCACCCTCCGCGCGAACCGCACGCGGCTCAAATGAATTTTCCTCCCGCGGCAGACGCGGTTGAAACGCGCCCTACAAAAACGAAACCTTGCCGACACCCGCAGCGGTCGTCGCGTTGAGCACGTCGATGATGCGCTCCTGCCGCGTGGCGGCGGCGGGACGGATGACCACGCGGTCGTCGATGCCAAAGCGTTCGCGCGCGTTCTTAAACCAGTCGCGCAAACCCGCAAGCTGGTGGTCGCTGCTTTCACCGAGCGGCTGGTCATTGAGGAGCACGCGTCCATCGCTGGCGATGTCGATGACGACCACGGTCGTCGGGCCCACGCCCGTGCCGGGCAGACTGGCGTTGAGTTCGCGCGCTTTCATCTGCCAGCCCGCGCAGGCCATGAAGAAGAGCATGAGGACAAAGACCACATCGACCATCGGCGCGATTTGGAATCCGATGTCGCCGTCTTGAGTTCCGGGGGAGGAGGCCATGGCGTTTTGAGGAAAAAGACCGCGGGTTAGCTGAATGAAAGATTCTTCACCCCGGCTGCGGAGGCGGCGTTGAGCACGTCGATGATCCGCTCGTGCCGGGTCTCGGGATTGGGCCGAATGATGACGGGATCTTCGCCGCCGAATTGCTCGATCGCGTTCTTCAACCAATCGCGCAGCGGGCCGAGATTCTTGTCGGATGGCGTCCCGAAGGATTGGTTATTCATCGTCACCTGCCCCTCGGCGGAGATGTCGATCAGGATCGGCGTTTTCGGCGTCGAACTTGGATTCGCCGGAGCGCCACTGGGGAGCGAGATGTTCAGTTCGTTTTCATTCACCTGCTGGCCAGCGCAGGCCATGAAAAAGAGCATGAGCACAAACACGACATCGACCATCGGGGCGATTTGAAAGCCGATGTCACCATCTTCGGAGCCTACGGAACCTGCCATGATTAGTTGAAAGTTGAGGGTTGAGAGTTAAGAGCCATCGCCGGTATTATGGCGCGGGTTCCGCAGGTGCGTGCTGGTCTTTGTCCACGACGGAGAAAGTCACTTTGCCGACCCCGGCTTTGCCCGCAGCCACCATGACGGAGCGCAGATATTCGTAGCGCACATTGCGATCCGCGCGGATGACGACGCGTGTTTGGGGTTCGGCTTGGACAGCGGTCGTGAGCAAGCCTGTAATCTGATCCGCGCGATCGTATTTCACTTCGGAAACTTCGATCTGGCCGATGTTGTTGATCGCATTCCAGATCACGTTCACCATGACCTCGCCCTTGGGTTTCTGCCGCTTCCCAGCGTCCTTTGCCACGGGCAGCACCACGTTTTGGCTCACCTGCAGGACTTCCGAGGTGCTGATCGACATGAAGAAGACGAGCAGCACGAGCAGAATGTCGATCATCGGAGCGATCTGAAACTCCGGATCCTCCTCGGGCACCAGCCGGGTCTTTTTCCGCGCGTCCTTGGAATGGGAGATGCGATGGGACATTCGCGGAAAAAATCAGGCCGACCAGTCGAGCGTTGCGCCGCAGTGCGGGCACGGATTCACGCCGGGCGTAACGGCTCCGCTGCACACCGGGCACGCGGTCGTCAGCGCCATCGAGACTTTGCGCGCGCCGCCGCTGAAGCCGGGCATCGGCGCACCGGCGTCGAAATTTTCGCCGATCTGCACGCCTGCGAGTTCATCGTACGGAATGTCCATGATGAGCGTGTTCACCACATCGTCCGCATGCACGATGCACATCTGCGAGACGTTGCGGAAGACGTAGTAGGAAACGAACGCCGGGATCGCGATGAACAGACCGCTCGCCGTGGCGAGCAGCACTTCGCCGATCTTTCCCGCGAGCGCGCCGGGATCCTTCATGCCGCTCGATCCGAGCACGGCGAAGGCACCCATCATGCCGATGACCGTGCCGAGCAGCCCGATCATCGGGCTGATGACGCCGATGACCGAGAGGTAGCTGTTGCGCGTGCGGAGCACCGTGGCCTCGCGCAGACCGTATTCGGCGACAGCGTCTTCCACCGCTTCCTTGCCGCGGCCGAGCCGCGAAAGACCGGCCTTGAGCACGTTGGCGAGGTAGTTCTTGTTTGCCGCGCAGGTGGCCCACGCCTCCTGATAGTTGCCCGCGCCGAGCGTCTGCTGGAGCGCCTGGATGAGCGGCGGCGGTGCCAGCTTGTCCTGCCGCAGCGACATGATGTTCTGGATAATGAATGTGACCATCGTCACCGACGTGCCGACGATGCAAAGCCAGATGAGCTGAATCAGGATGCCACCGTTTTTGATCATCTCGATCACGCTCTCCTGCTTGGGCGGTGGCGGGGCGTCGTCTTGAGCGAAACCGATGGCGGAGCCGAGGCAGAGCGCGGCGAGGAAAATGGCGAGCGGGAGGTGGCGGCGGAGCTTGGTCGGGATCATGGGTTGTTTGGGAAAGGATTTAGGGGATTGTGATTTCGGGATGCTGGCTGCGGAGGGCGTCGGCTCGTTCCTGCGCGACAGTCACCGCAGCACGATCATGGAAGAACAAGGTCACGGTGCGCAAATAATCTTCGAGGGCACCCGCAAGATTTCCTTCGGCCTCCTTGACCTGTCCGCTGACGACAAAGGCCTGGCTGAAGGCGAGCGCATTGGCCGGCGCGACGGTTTTCTCCTTGAGCGCCGCCTCGGTGATCGCCCCGAGCTTCTGCTTCGCCACGTCGAAATTCTTTTTCGACACCGCGATGCGCGCCGCGAGCACATCCGCCTGCGTCGTGCCGCCCGCCGGATACGCCTTCACGAAAGCCGCGTAATCCGCGTCCGCTTTCGCCGCGTCATTCAAGGCGAGGTCGATCTCCACGAGATTTCCCGAAGCCTGCTGTGCCCAAGTCGCCGGCATCCCGCGATATTTGTCCGCCACGGTTTTGAAAAGCGACTGCGCCTTCGCATAATCCTTCGCGCCATACGCCGCGAGCCCCTGCCCAAACTCCGGCGGTGGTGCCATCCGCACCTCCTGAATCTGCGCGAGCGGCAGGCCCTGCTCGCCAAATTCCGTCTTCACCATCAGCGAGGTTCCGGTCACGCCCACGACCTTCACCGCCTGGCCCTGGCCCTTGATGAAAACCGTCGCATCCGTCTGCGCCGACGCCGCACAACCCAGCGCCAATGCGCATGCAGCGGCAGAAAGGAGTTGCTGAAAATGGGAGGAAAAACGTAGCTTCATCGGCTCGGCGGTCGGCAAGCTAGTGAGCACCTCCGGCGAAATCAACCCCGAATTGTCCCATCAATGAATCATCTCCTCCGCCGCTATCAGCAGCCTCTGCTGGTCGTCTTCACGGTCCTCCTCATCATCAGCTTCGTCGGCTATTTCAATGGCACCCGCTCCATGGACCGCATCACCGGCGACAGCGCGGGGATGATCTACGGGCGCAGCGTCCCGCAGCTCCAGCTCCTGCGCGCGGGGAAGGATTACGAGCTCGTCCGCGGTCTCCAGATGAATGACATGATGAAGGCGCTCTGCGACGTGCCCGGACTCCCCGAGGAGATGATCTCGATGTATCAACTGCCGCCGAAATACGAGTCCGATTTCAAATGGAATCTCCTCATCCTCCGCCACGAGGCCGAGCGCCTCGGGATCACCGCCACGCAGACGGAGCGGGATGAGGCGATCAAGCAAATGCCCTTTTTCC
>JANXSB010000035.1 GCA_025352865.1 Chthoniobacter sp.
ACCCATCCATCGCCTGCACCTTGAAATCCTTTTGGTTCTTGGCGGTCCTGCTCAGGCGGAATGCTTTTGCATCAGCGACGAAGCTATATTCTCCGGCAACGCACTCCACATCAGCGGAATCGGCCCGCTCCTGTAACACGATGCTTTTCAGACCAACGTGGCTGAATGCGTGGGCAAGAACGGCATCCGTGTATTTCGAGTAGAGCTTTTCCTCGCTACTATCGTGGCCGTAGTCCTCGGGGATAGCGCCGCAGAGGCGCAAGTGCGCGAGCACTGCGGCAGTTCCATCTTTGGCGACCTCAGACTTCAATTCCCCGCTGAGCCTGCTGAAATCGTCGCCGAAATTGCCACTCAGCTTTTTGATCTCCGCGACCCAGAAGGTTCGTCGCCGGATGTCCGATTCTGTGATGATTGAAAGTTCCACCGCCCTTTTATTTCTATGTTTTCAACTTTGCGAACTGCTTCGCCCATGATTTCGGTGGGCACATGCAGATCTTATCCGAGCGCACGAATGCACACACACCGGGGGTGCAATTCTTGGCGCAAATGTCGGGATTCGTATGGCGGCAGCCGATCGTTCGCTCGGCGGTGTCGCCAGGGCGGAGCGGTTCGTGAAAGGCTTGAGCGTTTCGCATCGGCGGACTGATAAAGCTGGCGAGGTTCAGAGTCGAGAAGCGTCTCGCGCTGAAGCCGGAAATTCAAATCGAAGAGCAGCAGCGGCAGTTCCAGAATCTTGCTCCCGAGACATCGCGTGGGCGTTGATTATCCCTCGTTGCGAAGCTGAGGGCTTCGCAGCGCGCCCGCCGGGGAAGCTGCGCTTCGCGGCGGGGCCGGATGATGGCGGATCGGGGTCCGTTGCGTGAACTCCGGGCGTTGACGGTGCTTCACCCCTGCGGCAACCTGCGCGCATGAGCATCACCGCTATTGTCGAGAACGACACCATTAAGCTGCCCGTGCATGTGCCGGATGGAACGAGCGTGGAAGTGCTGCTGCCCGGCGAGCGAGGTGCGGGCACCAAATGGGAAGCGACGGGCGCAGGCTTGGCCGACTATCGGCAGAGAGTGGCGGAGGCCCGGCAGCGGTTTGTGGTGAATTGTCCTTGGAAAACCACGGGTGAAGCGATGCGTGAACTGCGCGCCGGGGAGCAGGACTGAATGGCCTGGGTGGTGGATACCTCGGTGGTGCTGGATCTGGTGACCGAAGAACTGCGCACCGAGGATTGCTACTCGGCCTGAGAGACTGTGGAAGAAGGCGTCCCGCTGGGACGCCGTCTAAAAACCGACTTTTCACCGTCTCTGTGAACCGTCCCGGGCTCTGTCGAAGGAAAGTTTATTTAGAATTATTCTTGATATGGCTTCTACGCACCCGGATGTTCCGGCGTGCCGATGACCAAGAAATCCGAGCCCAAGTCCTACGATGAGACGATCCACGAAAAGGGATTCCGTTTCACCGGCCAGCGGCGGGCGGTCTATGACGCGCTCATGGGGAAGCGCGACCACCCGACGGCGGTCGAGGTCTTCATGCGGGTGAAGGGGAAGGTGCCTTCGATTTCGCTGGCGACGGTCTATAACTGTCTCGAAACGCTGACGGACTGCGGACTCGTGAAAACTGTGAATCATGATCGGGAGTCGGCGCGATATTGCCCGAATCTCGCGGAGCACGCGCATTTTTTCTGCGAGGCATGCAGCGGCGTGACGGACATCCCGCTCCGTGCGAAACGGCGGGCGCACGACATCTGGGAACTGCCGGAGGACGTTTCCATTTCCCATCACGAAATCTCTTTCCGCGGGCTCTGTCCGAAATGCGCGAAAGCCGCGGCGCGCAAAACCACGAAATCCAAATGAGTTCACTCGCCATCAAAGACCTTCACGTCAGCATCGGGGACAAGGAGATCATCCGCGGTCTCACGCTCGAAATTCCGAAGGGTGAAGTCCACGCCGTCATGGGGCCGAACGGCTCGGGCAAGAGCACGCTGAGCAAGGCCATCGGCGGGCATCCCGACTACATCGTGACGGGCGGTGAGGTGCTGCTCGATGGCGAAAACATCCTCGGCCTCGGCCCGGACGAGCGGTCGCGCAAGGGGCTGTTTCTCGCCTTTCAATACCCGATGGAAATTCCTGGCGTGAGCAACGCCAACTTCCTCCGCGCGGCACTGAACGCGCGGCAGGCGGACGGCGAGGAAATCGAGGCGACGGAATTTTACGCGCAGATGTATGCCGAGATGGACAAGCTGGAAATCGCCCGCTCGTTCACCTCGCGCTCGGTCAATGAAGGCTTCTCCGGCGGGGAGAAAAAGCGGAACGAGATTTTGCAAATGGCCATGCTCAAGCCGGCCTACGCCGTCCTCGACGAGACGGACTCGGGCCTCGACATCGACGCGCTGCGCATCGTCAGCGCCGGGGTGAACGCGCTGCGCGGACCAAGTCTCGGAGTGCTCCTCATCACGCACTACCAGCGCCTGCTCGATTACATCATTCCCGATGTCGTGCATGTCATGGTTGAAGGCCGGATCGTCCGCAGCGGCGGCAAGGAACTCGCGCTCGAACTCGAAGAGCGCGGCTACGATTTCATCCGCG
>JANXSB010000043.1 GCA_025352865.1 Chthoniobacter sp.
AGCCGACCACGCACCTCGACATCCACACCGTCGAGTCGCTCATCCTCGCGCTCGCGGGTTACGAAGGCACCCTCGTCTTCATCAGCCACGACGTGCATTTCATCCGCAAGCTCGCGACCAAAACGCTGCACGTCCACGAAGGCACCGTGCGCGCGTATCCCGGCGGCTACGATTACTTTCTGGAAAAGACCGGTGCCATCGGCAACGAACGCGCGGCGCTCACGGCGCGGTAGCTCGGCGGAAAAACCTTTCACCTTTCAGCGGGCGCGGAGTTCGGCTAGCAGTGGCGCGCAGTGGTTATCGTCTCCTCCTGCGATCCGCGGCGGGAGACGATGCCAGCGGAAATCTGACCTATGAAAATCACCGCGATCATTCTTTCGGGCGCACTCGCGCTGGCGGCGAACGCGGCGGATTTTTTTGCCACGCCCGCGCCGCGCGTGGCTCCCGCCGATGCGGCCTCCGGCACGCCGTGGGTCTTCAGCAAATGGAACGACGACGTGACTCTGCCGGCCGGCAGCTACCACGCGAACAACAAGTCCGTGAACATTGCCAATGACCGGAAAATCACCGTCGGCCCCGGCTGCATCCTCGAACGCGCGAACTTTTCGGGAGACCGCACCATCCACTGGAATGTCACCGGCAGCTTCCTGCACGATGTCCAGGTGCATATCGGCCTCGGCTCGAATTTCAAGGCCGTGGACACCGCCTTCGAGGGCTGCGGAATGTCGAAAACCGGCGGCTGGTTTGTGGACATGTGGAGCACGCGCTGGGTTTTCGAGAACTGCGTTTTCGCCGGCAAATTCATGACCGGCGACTTGGGCCTCACCGACTACTCGGTGCGCGCCGAGCACTGCTCTTTCCATAACATCGAGCTCCCAAAAATCGGCTACAAACACGACCCCGCCGACGTGGCGCAGAGCAACGAACTCAAGTTTCTCAACTGCCGCTTTGTGAACTGCGACGTGCCGGAAAGCTTCCTCGCATCGACGGTCGATTGCGTCTTTGAGGACTGCCACGTCTCGGCCAAACGCGGCGACTGGGGCGCGGCGAAAAAGCCGATCAACGTCACGGCCTACATCGTCAGCCACAACAATCCGCCGGCGAACTTTGAGAACGGAAATCTCAAGGTGACTTTCAAAACCGTCGCGCCGCCGGCCTGCGGCAGCACACTGCGCTACACGGCCTCGGGAAAAAATCTGACGCTGCCCCTGCGCACGACCGGCACGCCGGTGCTGATCGGCAGCGTGGATAAAACGCCCGTCGCGAGCGCGACGCCCGCACCGGCTCCGGCACCCGCTACGCCCGCGCCTGTGCAGCCGGTCGCCGCCGTCTCAATGCCGAGCGATCCGGTCTCGCGCGATCTCGTGAAGACCTATCGCAACAGCCTCGTCTTCGTCAGCGGCGCGGACGGCGCGGGGAGCGGTTTCGTGGCGACACTTGGCGGCGCGAATTTCCTTTTTACAAACGCGCACGTCGCCGCGGGGATCAAAGGCGCGGGCTTCAAGTCGCTCGACGGCACGAAGGTGCAGGCCGGTGCGCCGACGATTGCCGTGGGCCACGATATTTTCCGCATGCAGCTCGGCGCGGGCGGCATGCCGTTCGAGATCATGGCGGGCGTGGATGAAAAGGTGACGCTCGACGACGAGGTCGTGGTGCTCGGCAACTCCGAAGGCGCGGGCGTGATCAACGCGATCAAGGGCAAGGTCGTCGGCATCGGGCCGCAGCTCGTGGAGGTGGATGCGCCGTTTCAACCGGGCAACAGCGGAAGCCCGATCATTCATTTGAAGACGGGCAAAGTCATCGGCGTGGCGACTTATCTCACGATCAAAAAATACGACGCGGCGACGAAGGAGGTGCTGAAAGCGCCGGTGATCCGCCGCTTTGGCTACCGGCTCGACAGCGTGAAAACGTGGCAGCCGGTGGCGTGGCCCGCGTTTTACGCCCAGGCCGCGGAGATGCAGGCCATCGAGACGCTGACCGGCGACCTCGACAAGTTCCTCATCGACCTCTCGAAAAACAACCGGCCCACGCCCGGCGCGCACAGCAATCCCGCGATTAGGTCGCGCATCGACCAGTGGGCCGCCGACAGCAAAAAGCGCATGAACCCGAAGGACGCGGCGGCGGTGGATCAGAATTTCATCTCGTTCCTCAAGATCGCCTGCCGCTCCGACATCACCGCCGCACAGGCGCACCTGACCTATGACTATTTCCAGCGCCAGCTCACCGAGCAGCAGCAGCAGCGCGGCGAGATCGCGGAGATTTTCGACAAGATCATCAAGGAGATTCAGAAGGACCGGTGAGGTGGTCGCGCTGAAAAAACGCCGTCACTCTGAGCGCAGTTCCGGTCGGCTTTGCGACCGGAA
>JANXSB010000100.1 GCA_025352865.1 Chthoniobacter sp.
CACGCCGCGGCTGACGTGGAGCAGGATCGCGGGGACGAATTGCAGGACGCTGGAGATTTTGTCGGCGAGGCTTTCGGTCGGGTGAAAATGGCCGGCGTCGAGGCAGAGCAGCTTTTTTCTCGTGACCGCGTAGCCGAGGTAAAACTCGTGCGAGCCGACGACGTAGCTTTCGCTGCCGATGCCGAAGAGCTTCGACTCCACGGCGTCGAGATGGAGCGCGGGGTCGAGTGGCTCGGCGAAGATTTCATCGAGTGATTGCGCGAGCCGTTCGCGCGGTGCTTTGCGATCAATGGGCTGGTCTTTCGAGCCGTCGGGAATCCACACATTTGTGACGACGGGCGAGCCGAGCTGGTGGCCCATCTCCGCGCCGATGCGGCGGCAGGCGATGCCGTGATCGATCCAGAATTTGCGCATGGCGGTGTCCGCGTGGCTGAGTGTCGCGCCGTCGGAGGCGAGGGGATGGGAGAAATAGGACGGGTTGAAATCCATGCCGAGCCCGCGCGCTTTGGCCCAGTCCACCCAGCCTTGAAATTGCGCGATGGTGTAGGCGTCGCGGTCGAGTTTCTGGCCGCGGAGTTCGGCGTAGCAGGCGTGGAGATTCAGCCGCTTTTTCCCGGGAATCAGCCTCAGCGCTTGATCGAGGTCGGCCCGGAGTTCGTCCGGCGTGCGCGCTTTGCCGGGATAATTGCCGGTGACGGCGAGTCCGCCGCCGAGTTCGCCGCCCGCTCTTTCAAAGCCGCCCACGTCATCGCCCTGCCAGCAGTGGAGTGAAATCGGCGTGCGAGAGAGTGTGGCGAGCGCGGCTTCGGAGGCGGTGCCGAGCGTGGCGTAGGCTTCGCGGGCGAGGTCGTAGGCGGGGGTGCTCATCGGCCCGCGAAGCTAGGCGCGGCGGGCGCGCGGTGGCAATGCACTTAATGGCTGACAGGCCCGGTGGGCGGGGGAAACTGACGGCATGACGATTCCAAAAACGCGCCGGCAATTCGCGAGCGACAACTGGGCGGGCATCTGCCAGGAAGCGTGGGCGGCGATGGCGGAGGCGAACGCGAATCATGCGCCGAGCTACGGCGCGGATGCGTGGACGGCCGAGGCGGTGCGGCTGGTGCGCGAGGTTTTCGAGACGGATTGCGCGGTGCATTTCGTCTTCAACGGGACCGCCGCGAATTCGCTCGCGGTGGCGGCGATGTGCGCACCGTTTGAAAGCGTGCTGTGCCATGAGCACGCGCATCTGGCGACGGATGAATGCGGGGCTCCCGGCTTTTTCGCGCACGGCACGACGCTCGTGCGGCTGCTAGGTAAGCATGGCAAAATCGCCGCGGCGGATATTGAGCGGGCGACGCGGGCGCGGCGGGATGTGCATGCCTCGATGGTGCGCGCGGTGAGCATCACGCAATCGACGGAACTCGGGACGGTCTATGCGCCGGAGGAAATCGCCGCGCTCGGCAAAGCGGCGCGGGCGCTGGATCTGCGGCTGCACATGGACGGGGCGCGGTTTGCGAATGCGGTCGCGTCGCTCGGCGTGGCTCCGCGGAAGCTCATGTGGGAGGCGGGCGTGGACGTGCTCTCGTTCGGCGGGACGAAGAACGGGCTGCCGTGCGGCGAGGCGCTGGTTTTTTTCAACGGCGAACTCGCGCGGCAATTTGAGTATCGGAGGAAGCAGAGCGGGCAGCTCGCGTCGAAGATGCGCTTTCTCGCCGCGCCGTGGGTCGGAGTGCTGCGCGAGGGCGCGTGGCTGCGGCACGCGGCGCACGCGAACGCGATGGCGGCGCAGCTCGCACGCGGGCTGGAAGGGATTCCCGGTGCGCGCGCGCTTTATCCGCGCGAAGCGAATGTGGTTTTCGCCACGCTCCCGCCCGCGATGCGCGCGGGGCTGCGCGCGCGGGGCTGGGAGTTTTACACGGATGTCGGACCGGATGGCGCGGCGCGGCTGATGTGCTCGTGGGACACAACGGCGGAAGACGTGAACGCGTTTCTGCGGGACGCTGCGGAACTGGCGGAATGAGCGCTCGCGCGTAAGCTCTGCGCGGAGGTGATGATGAATCCCGAGCCACGCAAATTCGCCCGCGTTCTGTTCGACGAGTTTCACAGCGAGAGCTGGTCGATCTCGGCGGAGCGCGCCCGCGAAATGCAGCCGGAGAACCCCGCGAATTCCTCGTATCAGCGCGCGGCGGAGATGCTCGCGGTGCGGGATTTTTCCGTCAGCCGAAACATCGCGCAGCCGCTGGAAGGCGCGGCGCTCGCGGCGGCGGATGTGCTGGTGCTGGCGCATCCGTGCGACCCGCGCTGGGAGAGGACGACGGCGCACAGTTCGCCGGCGCTTTCGTCGCGGGAAATCGCGGACGTGCTCGCCTTTGTGTGGGCGGGCGGCGGGCTGCTGGTCATCACGGAATACGAGCACGATAAGTACGGCGACAACCTCAACGAGCTGCTCGCACCATGCGGGCTGCGCGTGGAAAACGGGACGGCCTTTGATCGCGGCGCGTGTGTCCACGACAACGCGGAGTGGCTGCTCGGCGAAGCGGGGGAGGGGACGCCGCTGGCGCATGGCGTGGAGAGCGCGTGTTTTTTCCGCGCGGGCTGGTGCGCCGTGGATGCGCCGGGTGAGATCGCGTGGCGGACTTCTGCAGGCGCGTGTCCGCCGGGTGCGGGGTTGATCGCGGTGTCACGGCTGGGCGCGGGGCGTGTGGCGGTGGTCATGGATTCGGTGCTCTTCGGCGATGAGCGGATCGGTGAAGGCGGGCACGCGCAGCTTTGGCTGAATGTCGTGCATTGGCTGGCGGCTCCCGCTTTTCACGCGAGCGAGAGCGTGCCCGCGGACGGGAGGGGAGTCTCGCCCCTACCCGCGCAGTGGCGCGATTTGAAAAGTGCGATCAACCGTCTGCGCGCGCGGCAGTCGGCGAATGGGAGCGTCACGGCGGAGCATCGCATGGAGTGTGCATTGCTCGTGGATGCGGTGCTTGCGCAGCTCGCGGAATTGCGTCCGCAGTTTCCGCATCAGGCGGAGTATTTCGATGCGTTGCCGGGGGATTTTCGCGCGTGGCTCGCGGGCGGTTTTGGGCGACCGGATTTCGGCGCGTCGCTGGCGGCGTTTCATCCGGAGCGTGAGCGGTGCGACGGGCGGGAGCATCTCGTGGTCTTTCCGATGTACACGCCGAATGCCTCGGGCGACACGCGGTTCGAGGCGCTGCTCATGCGGACGCCGTGGCCGGTTTGGCTGGCGGCGCTGGAGCGCGGCGCATATCGCAATGCGAAGTTTGCGCCGGGGCATCTGCTCGATTTCACGGCGGGCTACGCGAGCGAGTGCGCGGTGCTTTTCCCGGAGACCGTGGCGCTGGCGGCGCGGCCTTCGAACCATTTCGCGACGATCTTCTGCGACCGCGAGGCGGCGCGGCTGCAACGCTGCGTGCAGCGCGCGGCGGAGGTCACGGGCCTGACGCTTTTTCCCGAGCTGGAATGCTGGCTCGGGGCGCGCCCGCTGATCGAGGAGACGATGGCGCTGTGGGATTTGATCCACGATGCGTCGCACAGTCTCGGCGAGCTGCCGTTCGATCCGTTTATGATCCGGCAGCGCGCGCCGTTTTGGATGTACGGGCTGGAGGAATTGCGCGTGGACCTGCGCAGCTATGAGGAGGCGGCGCGGCTCGCAGCGGAGGGCTTTCCGTTCGGGCGTTACGTGACGTGGGCGATCGTGCTTGATCGCGTTTTCCGTTTTCCGATCACTGGCCCGCGGGTGCGGAATTACGATGCGCTCGGCGGGCAGTTGCTCTTTGCGTATCTGCATCAGCACGATGCCGTGGTGTGGCGCGACAACCGGCTCGCGATCCGCTGGGATGCTGTGCCGGCGGGCATCCGCGGGCTGCGTGAGGAAATCACGGCGCTCTACAAATTCGGCGCGGATTGCTCGCGGCTGACGTTTTGGATCACGGCGCACGATCTCATCGCGCGCTACGTCCCGCCGCATGTGGGCTCGAAATGGAAGGCGGGCGCGCGGCAGTTTGACGACGAGGGCGAGGTGAAAAAATGGCTCTCGCTGGTGCAGGATGACGAGTTTCCGCTGGGCACTTTTCACGTGAATCTGCAGCGGCGGATGCAATGAGGCCGCGACCTGCGGACCCGCTAAGCCGCGGTCTCAACCGCCCCGATAATCCGCACGGACTGCGCGGCGGCGCGCACATTGTGGACACGGAAAATCGCCGCGCCGCGGAGCAGGCCTTGCACGATGCAGGCGACGGTGCCGGCGTCGCGCGCGGCGGGATTGGCGATGCCGAGCACGTCGCCGATGACGGTCTTGCGCGAGACCGGCAGCAGGATCGGGCGCTCGAAATGCGCGAGGCGATCCAGTTCGCGGAAGATGCGCAGGTTGTCGGCGCGCTGTTTCGCGAAGTCGATTCCGGGATCGAGAATCAGAGCGTCGCGCGGGACTCCGGCGCTTTCGGCGAGGGCGATTTTTTCGGCGAAGAACTCGTCGAGGCGCGTCATCACGTCGTCGTAGCCGACGTGAGTATGCGCGACCTTCGGCACGCCGACGCTGTGCATGATGAGCAGCGCTGCGCCCGTCTCCGCGCAGATGCGGGCGTTCTCGTCCGTGGGCAGCGCGCCGATGTCATTCAGGATGTGCCCGCCCGCCGCCAGCGCCGCGCGCGCGACCGCGGGTCGCCACGTATTGACCGAAAGCAGGCCACCGCCATCCCACCGCTCGATGAAGCGCACTAGCTGCGCTGCCTCCTCCTTCTCGCTAATCGGCGCGCGATTCGTGCGGGCACTTTCCGCGCCAACGTCGATGATCTCCGCGCCATCCCCTATCAGCCCGCGCGCCTTTTCCAGAGCCGCTTCCACGTTCGCCAGACCGTCGCCGGAAAATGAATCCACGGAAAGATTCACGATGCCCATGATGAGCGGGCGGCGCGGCCATTCCAGCGTGTGCCCGCGGGCGAGGAGTTTCATGGGGAGGTGTCCACGAAAGACACGAAAGGACACGAAAAAGGAGCGGCCTCGCGTAGGCGAGCATCGATCCCAACCCGTCCCGGCTTGTTCTTTTTGACCACGGATTGCACAGATTTCACGGATTGGCTTTCTGGAAATCCGTGTAATCCGCGCAATCCGTGGTCAAAAAAATCATCGCCCCGCAGCGTCCTGTGCATGCTCTTGGGCTTTCGTGCATTTCGTGGACGTTCCTCATGGCAGCGGCACGAAGGAAATCTCCCGCCGCCGAAAGCGCGCCGTCTGCGTGTAGCCCACGCTCTTCGCCAGCGCCACGGCGTCCGCGAAACCCGCGCCCAGTTCCGCCACCGCATGTGCGTCGGAATTGATGAGCAGCGGCACCTGCGCGGCGTGCGCCAGTTCGAGAAACTCGCGCGCTGGATACTGCTCTCGGCAGTCCTTGCGCCAGCCCGCGGTATTGATCTCGAAAGGCGTGCGCGTCTCCGCGAGCGCGGCGATCACCGGCTCGTAAAAGCGTCGCAAAGCGCCCGCCGGGCGGTAGCCGAATTTTTTCGGCAGATCGGGATGCGCCATGAAATCGAACAGCCCGCTGCGCACCGCGCGCTCATAGGTCTGCCAGTAAGCCGTCCATATTTCCTCCACATCGCCGTCGCGATACCGGCTCACATACTTCGGATTATCCACCTCCGCGCCGTCCGGCAGATAGTGGACGCTGCCGATGAAATAGTCCCATTCCGCCAGCCCTCGCAGCTCCCCGATCCACGTCTCGCGTCCGTCGAGAAAATCGCACTCCAGCCCGAGCCGGATCGTGAGCTGCGGAAAAGCCGCGCGCGCCTTTTCCACCTCCTCGAAATAGCGCGGCAGATCCTCCCGCAGCATCCGCCAGTCGTCGAAGCGCGCGGGCATCGGGCTGTGATCCGCGAAGCCGAGTTCGCCGAGCCCCAGCTCCACCGCCCGCGCCGCATACTCCACCGGCCAGCCGCTCGCGTGGTGACAGAGCGGCGTGTGGACGTGGTAATCGGCGAGCGCGGAGAACATGGGGAGACGGAGTTAACGGAATTAACGGGATTTTGCCAAATTAACGGAATGGCGAAGAAAGGAGTGTCTTCGTCCATCTCCAAAACAATTCCGTTAATTTGGTGGAATTCCGTTAATTCCGTTTCAAAAAACCCTTCATGCTGCCGCGCACTCTCCGCTTGTCCGCCCCGGCGAATGCCGCCACGCTCCCCGCCCCATGAGATACATCGAAACCGTCTTCCAAAAACTGAAGCGGCATCCGAAGCGCATCGTCTTTCCCGAGGGCACCGAGCCGCGCGTGCTCCGCGCCGCTGCGCGCTTCGTCAAGCTCCAGCTCGGCGCTCCCGTCGTGCTAGGAAAAAAGGACGGGATCGAAAAAGTCGCGGCCGCCGAGGGCATCAGCCTCGACCACGTCGGCCTCGTCGATCCCGCCACGTCGTCCGAGCTGCCCGCGTTCATCGCGCGGCTCGAAAAGCTCAAGCGCTACCACGACATCGGCCCCAAGCAGGCCGCCGACATCCTCGCGAACCCGAATTATTTCGGCGCGATGATGCTCCAGTACGGCCTCGTCGATGGCCTCGTCACCGGCGCGCGCGAGACGGCCAGCAGCTCGCTGCGCCCGCTCATCCAGCTCATCAAACCGATGCCGACGACCACGAGCATTTCGTCCTGCATGATGCTCGACCTTTCCAACAAACGCTACGGCGAGCGCGGCGTCATGTTCTTCGCCGACTGCGCCGTC
>JANXSB010000112.1 GCA_025352865.1 Chthoniobacter sp.
GCTGATGGATCGCGAGGCGGGGCAGACGGCGGTGAATTTCAAGTGGAAGGACGTGCGCTCGCCGATGGATTATTACATTGAGGCGGGCGATGCGACGACGGCGACCTACCATCTCGATGTGCGGCCGAAGACGGCGATCAAGGCGCGCATGGCGGAGATCGAGCCGCCGGCTTACACGGGTCTGCCGAAGACGCAGATCAAGGATTTGAGCCTGCTGCAAAATGTGGTGCCGGGTTCGGCGGTGACGATGGGGCTGGAGTTCAACAATGACGTGTCGGAGCTGAAAGTGACGGATGAAAAAGGCGAGGCGCTGACGGTGGAAAAGGCGGGCGCGAGCGCGTGGAAGGTGAACGCGAAGATCGTGGCGAGCCGCTCGCTGAAGCTCGATTATCGCGATGCGGTGGGGATTGCGGATTCCGGGACGATGCAGGTGTCGGTGAAGGCTGATGAACCGCCGAAGGTCGCGGTGTCCGACCCGGTGGAGGGCAAGGATCTCGTGGCGACGAAGGCTGCAAAGCTGTCGGTGAAGTTTTCGGTGACGGACAATTTTGGGCTGGGCTCGGTGGCGATTTATCAAAGCGTGGAGGGCAAGGACGACGCGAAGCTCGTGCAGGAATTCAGCGCAGCGAAGAATCAGAAAACCTACGAAGCGACGGCGGAAATCCCGCTCGCGGCTTTCGCGGGCGACGAGGATCGCGTGACTTTCCGCATCGTGGCGAAGGACATGAACGACGTGACGGGACCGGGCGTGACGATGTCGCGCCCGATCATTGTGACGCTGAAATCCGCGGACAAGCTGGAGCAGCAGGTGAACGAGGCCGTTTCCAAACTCACCAAGGGGCTCGAAGCGCTGATCAAACTGCAATCGCAGAACCTCGACGAGACGCGCTCGGCGTCGATGCGGAAGGTCGCGGACCCGCTCACCGCCTTGATCGGGCGGCAGGTGGCAGTGGCCGACGGGGCGAAAGCGCTGGTCGCTTCCGCCGACGTGATTGCGCCGGATGTGCGCAACGATTTGCGCTCGATGCTCGCGAGGGAAATGACGGTGGCGGTGGTCGCGTTGCGCAATGCAGGAGTCGCGGCAGAGGTGGCGCGCTCGAAATTCATGGCAACGGCGATTGCTAATGAAGCGATCATTTTGGCCCGCCTGCAAGGTGCGCCCGCCGCGGCGGAGGAGGACGCTAAACGCGGCGAAATCGCCGACCTGATTTCGGGCATCGAGGATTTGCTCAAGCAGGAGCGCAATCTGCACAAGGAAACGAGCACGGCGACGGAAGCCGCGGCGGCCAAGCTCGGCGAGCGGCAGGACAAGCTGGCGGACAAAGCAGTGGCCGTGCGCAAGAGCATCGACACGGACAGCAAGAACGCCTCGGTGGGTGACGTGGATTTCCGCAAACGGCTGACGAAAATCGCGGCGATGTTTGGCGAAATGAAAGTGTACGAGGAGATGCTCTCGGCTGCGGAACAGCTCCAGAGCAAGAAAGTCCAGCCGGCGGCGACGACACAGCTCCATGTGGTCGGGAGCCTCGCGAAGATGGTGGAACTGCTCAACCAGTGGCAGCTCGCGGAGGCCGGGGAAAAGGCGGACGAACTCAAAAAGACCGTGGAGGAAATGAAGGCGAAACTCGACAAGCTGGCGCAGATTCAAAAGGACATCGTCGAGAAGACGAAGGACATGGCGCGCAAGGACGACTTCCGCAAAGAGGACATCGCCGTGTCCGGCGAGATCAAGGACCAGAAGGATTTGATGAAGGAAGTCATCGAGAAAATGACGACGGATTTGCAGGCGCTGCCGGACCTGACGCCGGGCAATGAGATGCGCGCGGAATTGGTGAGCATCATCGAGGACGTGGAGCAGACCGACGCCGAGGATGCGGCCAAGGGCAAGCTCAAGCCGACGGAAATCGCGGTGCAGAAGGAGCAGAGTCTGCTCGATGGCATCGAGGCGGCGAAGAAGCTGTCCGCCGACTTGGAAATGTGGCTGCCGAAAAAATCAGACACGGTCAAGTGGGCTCTGGAAAATTTCGACAAGACCGAGATGCCGGCGATTCCGAATGTGCCGCTGATGGACGCGACGGAGGACATCGTGGGTGAGCTGCAAAAGAAGCAGGAAGACATTCAGGAAGACGTGCAGGATCCGAACTCGAACCAGCTCTTCGCGCAGAATCCGGCGAACGGATGGGACATCATGGATGGACCGCAGGGCAGCTTTGGCGCGCAGGGAAAATCCGGCAACCAGGCGCCGAATCACAACGAGCAGACGGGCCGCAGTTCCGGTGGGCGCGAAGGCGAGAGCAATGGCGAGATGGCGGGCGACACCGCGAGCAATCTCGAAGGTGACACGCCCGAGGCACGCCGCACGAAAGACCCGCTCCAGCAGGGCCAGGTGAAGGACGACGGCGGCATCGGCAAGACCCGCGCGACCGGCGGTGGCAAGGCCGGCGGTTTCAGCGACCGTCAGGGGATGGAAGGCAATGCGCCGCTCCGCGCGACGAAAGCGCCGAAGACCGAAGTGCAAAACGCCGCCGCCGTGCAGCAGGCGCTGCTCGCCGAAAAGACGGCGAAGACCGTGGCGCAGGCGAGCCTGCTTTACATCCACAGCGACGGGCTCAGCCAGGTCGCGAAGCTCATGGACGAATCCGCGACCGCGATGAAAGAAGGCCGGATGAAAGACGCGCAGAGCCTGCATCAGAAAATCATTGGCCGGCTTAAGGACATCAAGAGCGGCGTGAACACCGGCGAAGTCGTGAGCTTCTCGTCGCAGGACGGCGGGCGCACGACGGACAAGCAGTTGCTCGGCGGCAGCGAAGGCGACGCGCCGGCGCAATACAAGGATCAGGTTTCCGAGTACTTCCGCTCGCTCGTCGAGGAGAAATGATCTGGCTGGGCGCAGGTAGGGACGGCACTCCGGGCCGTCCGCCGGGCGAGCGGAGCGAGGCGGCTTCCGTTGGCACGAAAGACGCGCGATCACGCCCGCCCGCCGCCTCCCTGTGCTCGCCCCGGACGGCAGCGGAGCGCCGTCCCTACCACGCACTCCTATTTCTCGCGTGGGCATTTTTCGCGCACGCCGCCGACCCTTCGTGGACGTTTCCCGATGCGCCTTTTCGCGCGACGGTGAAGGCGAAGACTGCCCCGGAAAGCCCCGAGGCGGGCGTGCTTATCGAAATCCCCGAACTCGGCCAGGCGATGCCGAACGCCGCCGATGTCTTGCTGACCGATGCGAAGGGCGCGCTGCTCCCGGCGGCGCGCGTGTGGCGCGGAGAAGGACGCAAGATTTTCCTCCTCGCGCAGACCCTGCCGGCGGGGCAGGACGCCTACGTCTATTTTGGCGGCAACCGTCCGCGCCGCGACACCGGGTGGACGCCGAGGACGAGCCTGCTGCTGGAGACGCGGCAGCTCAACGCCCCACAGGCCAAGCTCGCCGACGTGCAGGAGATCGAGGCGCTGTGGAAAAAGGCCGCGGGCGAAACGGATGGCGCGGGCTTTGTGTCGGCGATCGACCACGGCGAAAACCCGTTCGGCGACAGCACCGCATTCATCAGCCACTACACCGGCTGGCTGAAAACAGACGGCAAAAAGACCGCGCTTTACACGCTTTCTTCCGATGCCTCCTTCGTGCTCGTCGGCGACAAATTCGAGTTTGGCTGGCCCGGCCGGCACGCCGCGCACGCCAACGCGAACACCGTGCAAAAAAAAGACGTGACCACGCAGGGCGGCTACACGCGCATCGACTACTACCAGGCGAAACTCAGCACCGACACGCCGGCCACGATGCTTCTCGGCTGGTTCAAGGACGGCAAGCCGGCGGCGATTCCGGCGACGGAATGGCTGCATCCCGGCACGTCCGAAGTCGTCAAGCTGGAGCATGTGCAGGGCTGGCCCGTGCCGGCGATCAACGTGGAACTGCGCACCTACATCGGCTGGGAAGGGCTGTGGATGTATGAGACGCGCTGCCAGATCAAAGGCGGCATGCCCGCGGGCTGGACGGCCTCGTGGGAGTTCAGCGACGGCTCGAAAATGGAAGGCCCGCAGGCCGAGCGCGTGCTGTTTGGCAATGACGCGCTTCGCGTGACCGTGCGGTTGAAGCGCGGCAACGACCAGTTGGCGGCGGTGCAGCACATCGCCTTCAACGGCAATCCCACGCACGTCGAGACGTCCGATCAGTCGGTGGTGAACCGCTACGTCGGCTACCTCGAAAAAGAAACGCCCGCGCTGCTTTCCGCGGAGACGCTCAAGGGCGGCTTTCAGTTTCTCAATGAGTTCGGCAGCGACCAGGCCATTGGCAAATTCGCCACCGCGTGGCTCGCGAAAAACCCGAACCAAGCCGATCCGCTCTGGATTCGCGGGCAGGTTGCGCGGCTGCGCTCGCGCGCGCAGGGCGACCCGAAGCTGGCGCTCGCCGAAGTGCGGAAGTTTGATTCCGGCACGCGGAAAAAATTCGCGAACGAGCTGGGCATGGCCGAGATCGAACTGCTCGTCTTTTACCTCAAAGACCCCGCGGGCGCGCAGGTCGCGCAGTCCATCGGTTTTCAAAATGCGAACGCCGACCTCGGGCGGCTCGCCAAGATTCGCATCGGTGATCTTTACCGCCTGCTCGGCAAAACGAAGGAGGCCGTGGCGCAATACCAGAGCGTGCAAAAATCCGTGGCCGACGAAACCGCGGGGCGCAAGAACGCCGCCGAGGATCGCGCGAATTCCATCACCATCACAGACCTCATCGCGCAGGGCTACCGGCACGAGGCCGAGGAAAAACTGACCGCGTGGGAGCTGGAGCACCCGATGGCGAAATACGAGAGCGACTTCCTGCTCCTGCGCGGACGCGTGCTCATGGAGTTCGGCCGCTGGAACGAGGCGCTCCAGGAGATCGAATCCTTCCGCCAGATGAACCCCGACAGCCCCTACCAAATCCCCGCCGATTTCTACCGCGCCCGCGCCATGTTCGAGCTGGGTAAAAAGGACGACGCCAAAAAAATCTGGCAGGACATCGCGAAGAAATATCCCAAGCACGAACTCGCCGGCGACGCGGAGATATGGGCGAGAAAATAACCCGCGTCCCGCTTTCCAAACCACCAGCCGAACCCTCCCATGATCCACCGACTCCTCCTCCATGCAGTGTGCATCCTTTCCTTTGCGCTGGCCGCTTCCGCGCAGACGACCGTCCTTTACACCAAGCCCGCCGCCGGTGCCAACGGCGGCATCAGCGGCAAAGTGGACACCGAACTGACGCACGCCATCGCGCTCAATCGTGACTTCACGCAATGCTTTCGCGGCGATCTTTCCGACGGCGGAAAAGCGTTCCGCATCTCGGGTCTTCCGACGGGTAAATACGACCTCATCTGCGTCACGAAGAGCGGACAAATTTTCGAGGGCGTGGAGGTGGGTGAGGACGGCTCAAAGCTGCCTGCGGATTCGGTGAAGCATTCGGAGGCGCGCATCGCCAAGGCCGACACGTTTTTTCCCAAGGCGAAAATCCATCGCTTCGGGCTCATCGAGGGCGGCGAGAAGATGATGCTCTTCGTCGAGCGCATCCGCGACACGCTCATCCTCCGGCAATCCGGCGAGACGCTGAACTCGAACCTCCGCCGGATCGAAGTCGTGGAACTCATCAAGGCCAAGGACGACTGGCAGATGCTGAACACGCGCCACATTTACCGCGAGGAAGCGCCCGTCGGACCGAACATGGCTTTCTTCACCCACAAATTCGTGCCGGAACTCGGCAACGTGCGCGTCATTGACAGCTTCAAAGACATCGGCAGCATCAGCCTCTCCAAGTAACCCTCCCCGATTTTTCTATGCCTCAAATCCGCGTTCTCTCCGGCTTCCAGCAGGGCCACGTCTATCCCGTCGCCGACAGCAAGATGGTCATCGGTCGCGATCCGAAAAGCGACATTCCGCTCGCCGTCGATTCGCCGGCCTCTCGCCAGCACGCCGCGCTTTATCCCGACAGCGAAGGCTGGCGCATCCAGGATCTCGGCAGCACCAATGGCACGCTGCTCAACGACGAACGGATTTCCGACGGCCCCATCGCGGTCGGTGATCGCATCGTCATTGGCGATGCCTCATTCCTTTTTGAAGACGACGGCGTGGAAGCCTACGCCGAGGAGGAAGCGCCCGTCGCGCCGGCGTCCGCGCCTGTGCCCGTGAGGGTTCCCGAGCAGATGCGGGAAAATCCCGCCATCCAAGCCATCGTCACGCAGATGCGCCAGCGCACCGATGTCATCATGTCGGAAATCGGCAAAGCGATCATCGGGCAGAAGGACATCATCGGCGACGTGCTCTGCGCGATCATCGCGCGCGGGCATGTGCTGCTCATCGGCATGCCCGGCCTGGCGAAGACCATGCTCGTCCGCACGATTTCCGAAGTGCTCGATTTGCAGTTCAAGCGCATCCAATTCACGCCCGATCTCATGCCGTCGGACATCACCGGCACGGACATTCTCGAAGTGGACGACAACACCGGGAAGAAGGAATACCGCTTCATCAAAGGCCCGCTCTTCACCCAGATGCTCCTCGCAGACGAAATCAACCGCACCCCGCCAAAGACCCAGGCCGCACTGCTCGAAGCGATGCAGGAATACCGCGTCACCGCCGCCGGCGAGACGCACACGCTGGCCCCGCCGTTTTTCGTGC
>JANXSB010000217.1 GCA_025352865.1 Chthoniobacter sp.
GTCGAGCTGCGCGCCCGCCGCGACGAAAACATCCGCCGTGCTGCCCGTCCACACAGTCGTGTTGAAGCCGTTGCCAAACCGCCCCTGCTCGACGCGGATGAGCCCTAGGAAACCCGCCGGGGCGCTTTCCTTGAACTGAAACCAGCCCGCGCCATCCTTCACGATGGTGTAGGTGCCGCCGCTAAAGGCGAAATTGGTCACCCAGTTGTCCACAGTGGAATCGGTCGCGCGGAAGCCGAGCGTGCCGCCGCTGTTCACCGTCACGGTGCCGAGGTTAAAGCCCGGCGCGTCCTGGATGCGGCAAGTGCCGGTGTTGTTCACCGTCACGGCGCTGTTGAACGCCCCGGCATTGAGCAAATGGAGCACGCCGCCATTCACCGTGGTGGTGCCGGTGTAGGTCACATTTCCGCCCACGAGTTCCTGCGTGCCGGCGCCGGACTTGGCGAGGTTGAGTTTGAAGACGTGGCCGCCATCGTCCTCATCGCGCACATAGCCGTTGAAGGAAAAATTCGCGCTGTTGCTGATCGTCAGCGTCGCATCCTGCGCGGTGCCTCCTCCGCCGTTGCGTTCGTTTTGAATGACGCCGGCTCCCGTGGTGTTTTGGAGGCCCGCCACGGTCTGCTGAGTGCCCTGCAAATCAAAGCGCGGAAACGCCCCGATGTTGTTCACGAAGGTCAGCACCGCGCCGCTGCCGAATTGATTGTCGGCGGTCACCCGCAGGTTCGGCTGGTTGCCATTGAAAGCGCCCATCTGCACCGGGCCGGAGATGGCCGCCACGCCAGCCGGCTTGCTGAGATAAAGGGTGCCGTTGTCGAGAGTGGTCAGGCCCGTGAAGGTATTCGCCGCAGTGCCCGCGAGCGTCAGGTCGCCGCCGCCCGACTTTGTGAACGCCAGGATTTTGGCGGCACCGCCATTCTGCAAAACGCCGTCGAACTGCGTCGCGCCGCCGCTGTTCACCGTGAGTGTGCCGGTCCCCGTCGCCCGGTTCGTGACCACGCCCGGCACCGCGCCGCCGCCGCCGGAGAGCCCGGCCACGGTCTGGCTGCGGGAGTTCAAATCGAACGTGCCGCCAGTGGTCGCGCCGCCATTGACGACGAGGCTGCTGCCCACGGGCAGCCGGTTGTTCCCGCCGCCGATGCGGAGCGTGCCGTTATTCACCGTCGTCGCGCCGGAGTAGATGTTCGCGCCGCCGGTCACGGTGAAGGTTCCCGTGCCCTGCTTGGTGAGCGAGAGCACCGCGCCGTTGGGATTGTCGAAAGCCTGCGAGCCATTCCCCATGATGATGCCGCCGTAGCTGCTGCTGCCATCGGCCACGCCGACAAAGAGCGTGTCGCCGCCGCCCGCCGGGTGCGAGTCCCAGACCTCGCCCGTGCCGTTGAGTTCATCCACGTAGATGTCGTTGGCGCGCAGATCGAGCACGCCGGTCGCGCCGATGTTCACGTCCGCCGTCGAGCCGGTCCAGTCGCCCGTCACGCTGTCGTTGTGCAGGCGTCCATCGAGGATGTCGATGGTGCCGGAGAAATTCACCGCGCCAGTCGTGCCGAAGACGCCGGAGCCGGTCTTGGTGATGAGGCCATCGCCGGAAATGGTGCCGGAGTTGTTCCAGCGCGAGGTGAAGGGAATCGCCGAATTGATTTCCAGCGTCGCGCCGCCCGCCACGGTCTTCGCGCCGTTCACCAGCCGCGCGTCGGAGAGGACGAGCGTGCCCTGGTTCACGGTCGTCGTCCCCGTGTAGGAAATGCCGTTGCCGCTCAGCGTCTGGGTGCCACCGCCGGTCTTGGTGAGGCCGAGAATCTGCGAGCTTCCTGATCCCATGACCGCGTTGCCGCCATCTTTCATCGTCCCGGTGAAGGTGCCGGTCCCGTTCGCCACGCCGAGCGTGAGGGTGTTGGCGGTGTAGGAATTGATCACCTCACCGGCCCCGGTCAGCGCGTCGAACTGCGGAGCGCCGCCGCGTAGGTCGAAGAAAGCGCCGCTGCTGACAGCCAGATCCGCCGTGCAGGTGCCGAAGGCGTTCGCGGAAGCTCCGCCGTCATTTCCAAAGCCGCCGCTCTGGACATTGATCTGCCCGCTCAGCGTGATGTTGTTCACCGAGTTCAGCGCGAGGTAGCCGGTGCCGATGACATTGATCGTGCCCGCGCCGGACACTGCGGCGTTGAAATTCTTGCGGTTCACGTAGTCGGTGGTCGCGTTATTCAATTCCAGCACGCCGCCCGCATTCACCACGATGGGCGCACTCCCGCCGAGCGGTGAATAGGGAAAGCTCCCGCTGTTATTGGTGATGCGGAGCGTGCCCCCGTTGTTCACCGTCGCGGCGCTCGCAAAGGACGTGGCATTCAGCAGTTCCAGTTGGCCCGCGTTAACCGTCGTCGTGCCGGTGTAGGTGATGTTCCCACCCGCGAGCGTCTGCGTGCCCGCGCCGCTCTTGACGATGTTCAGCAAGTAGATGCCCGGCCCATTGTCGCGGTCGCGCATGTAGCCGTTAAAAGAAAGCGACCCCGCCGAGGCGTTGAGCGTGAGCGTCGCCGGGCCGCTCGTGCCGCCGCCGCCGAACTTTTCATTTTGAATCACCCCCGCGCCCGTCGCATCCGAGATCCCCGCGAGCGTCTGCGTCGTCCCCTGCAAATCAAAACGCGGATACGATCCCGCCGGATTCACAAACGTCATCACCACACCGGAGCCGAACTGCTGGTTCGCCGCCATCCGCAGGTTCGGCTCATGCCCGACGGTGCCCCCCATTTGCACATTGCCGATGATCGCGAATGCGCCGCCCGTCTTCCCGAGCACGAGCGTCCCATTGTCCACGACCGTCAGGCCGGTGAAGGTGTTCGACGACGAGCCGTTGAGCGTGAGCTGCGCCGCGCCGAGCTTGGTAAAACCTACCGTTCCCGCGAGCACCGACGAGATCGAGGCATCCGCCGCCGTCGTGATCGTGGGCGTGCCCGCCAGCGTCAGCGTACCGCTGCCGATGCTGTAGCCCGCCGTGGAGAAAGTGAGGTCGTCCGCCGTGATCGCCGCGCCCAGGGTCAGCGCGCCGCCGGTTCCTTGGAAAATGGCGCTGTCGCCATTCGTCCACGCGAGGTTGTTCACGCCGCCGTCGACCGTCCAATTGCCATTGGCCGTATTCCATGTGCCAGCGCCGCCGGTGATGGCGCTGTCGCCCGCGCCCACCGTGCCGGGCGTGATGTCCCAAGTGAGCGTGGCGGCGTGCGCGGTTGACGCCAGGCAGAGGAGCGTGGCGATGCTATGGCGGAGGATGCGTGGTGTTTTCATGGTGGTTCTGGGGTGTGGGCTTTCTTGCTGGCTAAAAGGGCGGCGGAAGGCAAGTCAGGACTGCACTCCTAAGTGACTGTGAAAAAAGTCGATTTCGGGCCGCGTCCCAGCGGGACGCTTTGATGGTAGCCGTGGGCTTCAGCCCACGGAACGTCGGCCAAAACGTGCGCGTCGCGGAGCGACGCTTGAATCCTCCTTCGCGAGCCTTCCAGTGTCGCTCCGCGACACGACCTTCTTCCCTTGAGGACCGTGGGCTGAAGCCCACGGCTACCGTCATTCGTCCCGCTGGGACGACTTCTTTCACCGTCTCTAAGAGCTAAGCGTGCGGTGCGCTTCTCGCGGGCGTCCATGTGTCATGGCGTTTGCACTTTCAGCCGCAAAAACGTGGGCGTGCCGGTCGCCGGCGTGGTCAGGCGGCGCGTCTCGGTGCTGCTGCCGTCGGCATTCGGCACGGACGAGAAGAGCACCGTGGCCGGCACCGTCCACCCGCTCAACGCGGTGCAGGCCTCCACCGAAAAAGTGAGGCTCGCCGCGCCGGGCCGCCGCGTGTAGCGCAGCGCGCGGTAGGGCACGCCCGTGTCCGTGACGGTCAGCCCCTCGACGAGCGGATGCGTGCTGTCGAGCGGGTTCGTGCCGAGCGCAAATTCGAGCAGATTGCACCAGCCATCGTGTTCGGGATCGGCGAGCGGGCCGGAGTCGGCGGCGTAGCTGCCCCCCGAGGGATCGAAAAAGCGGTCGCTCCACGCGCCGTAGTTCATCGTGGATTCGTCGCCGCCCGGCGTGCCGCCGCGGTCGAAGCTCGCGCGCCAGTTTGTGCCGAGAGCGTGATCGGGATTCGCCGCGGGATTGACGAGCACGAGCGACGCCCCGCCGCCATCTGCCGCCGTGGGCCACGGTGCGGCGTCGTCGTAGTCAAAATCGCGGATCGTCCCCGACGGGCCGGTGAGCGCGAGGCGCTCGCCCTGGTTCGAGAGGCTGGTGAGGTCGGTGAATTCGCCCGCCACCGGCAGCCCCGTGCCGTAGCGCGCCTCGAAGGCCGCGCGATTATGCACCACGAGCACCCGCCCGCCCGGCGCGAGCTGCTGGATGGGGCTCACCGCGAAATTGAAATGCACGCCCTCGGTGAACTGCACGCCGTTCAAATCCACATAGCCCGCGCTGATGTTTAGCAGCTCGATGAATTCGTAATCGTCCTTGTCCGCCGACACCGCGAGTTCCGCCGCGCGGACCGGCGCGGCGGGGTGGTAGTGCAGTTCGCTCACCACCAGGTTCGCGCTGCTCGCGGGCGCGGAGTTCACGTTGTAAAAGGCGAAGTTTCCGCCGGACCATTCGCCCGCGCTCAGGGCGCGCGCGCGCAGGGTCTGCGTGGTGTTCAGGATGATCGGCGTGCCCGTGCTCTGCGTGGTGCCCACGAGCGCGCAGTCGAAGCTGAGGTCGTCGTCGGACTGGCTGATCTTGTGGACTTCCACCGCGAGCACATTCGTCCCCGCCACGAGCAGCGCGGGGCTGATCGCCTGCTCGTAGTAAAACGTGCTCTCATCCACGCCGGTCACATTGGTCAGCGCCGCAGTCGAGTACGAGATCGTGTTGGTCGGGTGCATGTTGCTGCGCATGACCTCGGTGCCGTTGAGATAGACCACCGCGCCGTCGTCGCGCAGGAGCTGCACCTTCAGCGCCGTGACCGTCTGCGGATCGGCCACGGTGAAGGATTTGCGGAAATACGTGGTCATGTAGCGCGCCGCCGGAATGCCGCCGTAGCCGATGACCGTGGCCTCGTCGCCGTCGCCGTAGCCGAGCTGCGCGGGGCCCTGCGCCCAGGTGGCAGTGTTGTCATTGTAAGCCAGCCCGCGCCACGTCGTGCCGAGGCCGGGGCTGGGGGTGACCGCGTATTTCCACAGCGCGCTTTTCGGCACGAGGTTGCTCTGCGTCGCGCCGCCCGAATATGCCTGCGCGGTCGCCGCGGGCTGGCCGTTGGCTCCGCGCGGGTCGGTGCCGTCGGTCGTGAAATAAATCGCGCCCGCCGGGGCGCTGAGAAAGACCTGCGTGCCCGGCGGCGCGGGGCCGCTGGCCCGGCTGAGCACGGGCTGGTCGATGCTCGGATACAGCGCCACGTTGCGAAAGCGCGTGATCTGTTTCGGCCACATCACATCCCAGAATCCCGTACCCGCCGCCTGCATGAAATTCATCTCCGCCAGCCATGTCGTCTCGCGCTTGAAAGCGGGC
>JANXSB010000218.1 GCA_025352865.1 Chthoniobacter sp.
CGAGCGCAGCGAGGCGGCGGGCGAAGGTGCGTCATCCCCCGCCGGCCACCTCGCTCCGGACGGCAGCGGAGTGCAGTCCCTACCCCGCTTCGCGGACTTATGGCCGCCGCTCCACGTCATCGGCAAAGACATCCTCATCCCCGCGCACGGCGTCTATTGGCCCATCATGTTGAAAGCGCTCGGCTTCTCCGACGAGGAAATGCCCACGCTGCTCGTCCACGGCTGGTGGAATATCTCCGGCGCGAAAATGAGCAAGAGCCTCGGCAACGTCATCGACCCCGACGCCCTCGCCGACGAATACGGCGCGGAGACCGTCCGCTACTACCTGATGAGCGACATCACCACCGGTCGCGACGCGGATTTTTCCGAGGAGCGGCTCGTGCAGAAATACAACACGGAGCTGGCGAACAACCTCGGCAACCTGCTCAACCGCTCGCTGAACATGGCGGCGAAATATCGGGAGGGGAAGATTGGTTGGCCGAGCACGATATTCGATCGAAGTGTCGAGGCTTTATACCTCACTGATGCTCAAAAAGAGACGATCGAAAATCCTCTCGCTCAGGTCCGGCTCGTCGTCGGAGTGTCAACCTGGGAATACAACAACGCTATGGGTGGGTATCCTGAAGTGTGGGCTGGCTATGACGTAAATCGGGGAATTTTTCAGATCCAAGTTGTCGCACTCAATCTCAATACTCTGATCGAAAAGACAGCCCCTTGGAAGCTCGCGAAAGATCCCTCTAAAGCAGCCGACCTCGACGCCGTCCTCTACACCCTCGCCGAATCCCTCCGCATCATCGCCATCCTCATCTCCCCGGTGCTGCCGCGGGCCGCGCACGGCATCTTCGATCAGCTCCAGTGGAAGCTGGACGACGCCGGGAATGAATCCCGCTTCCGCCTCGCCGACGCGCAGTGGGGAGGGGCCACCGGCCTCCCCGACGGCCACACCCTCGGCCAGCCCACCCCGCTTTTCCCCCGCATCGAAACGCCCGCCGCATAAGCCCCCCGACCCACAGCCAGCGCCCCGCCCCGCGCGAAGCGAAAGAAAAAAACGGCCATCCTGAGCGGAGCTTCGGCTTGGCGAAGCGCAGTCGAAGGACCTCTAACTATTTCTTCGGGAAAGGCGGCAGGTGGGATGTGCGCTGCTCCACCCACCACCTGCGCCCGAAGAAATAGTGAGAGGTTCTTCGACTCCGTTCCGGTCGCAAAGCCGATCGGAGATCCGCTCAGGATGACCGGTTTTTTCGACGGCACCGTCACCCGCTTTTCCCCCGCACACCTTTCGTGTATTCCGTCCCTTTCGTGGATCCCTCCTCTCCACCGCCCTTCACCGCCGTCCTCCTCGCCGGGGGCAAATCCGCGCGCATGGGCCGCGACAAAGCCGGCGTGCTCATCGACAGCCAGCCGCTCTGGCAACGCCAGCTCGCCACGCTGCGCGCGATCCATCCGCACGAGCTTTTCATTTCGGGAAAACCCGACGGCCCGTACGCGGACACCGGCGTCGAAATTCTCGCCGACAACTTTCCCGGCCTCGGCCCGCTCGCCGGCCTCGAAGCCGCGCTGCGCCGCGCGAGCCACCCGCTCGTCCTCGTCCTCGCGATCGATCTGCCGGCGATGACGGCGGATTTTTTGTCGCGCATCGTCCGCCACACCGCGGCCAGCGCCACCGGCTGCGTGCCGCGCGACGACCACTGGTTCGAGCCGCTCGCCGCCGTCTATCCCCGCGCCTGCCTGCCGCTCGCCGAGGCATGCCTGCGCGATGCCGACCGCTCCATGCAGCGCTTCGTCCGGCTCGCCGTGGAGCAAGGATTCATGCGGGTTCGCGAGCTGGCGGACAGCGAGCTGGCGCTTTTCAAGAACCTCAACGAGCCCGGCGATCTTTAACGCGCGGGCTTGTCAGACGCCTGCGTTGAAGCCTCACGCAGGCCGAATCCAAATCTCGCCGTCGCGGATTTCGACCGGATAACGCGGCAGCGCGCGAGGCGGCGGGCCGGCCAGCACATGGCCGTCTTCGGCGCTGAAAAAACCCTCGTGGCAGGGGCAGTAAAATTGCCGCTTCTCGTGCTGATAATTCACCGGGCACATGAGGTGCGTGCAGCTCTGGCTGTAGGCAGCGAACTCATTTTCACCCAGCCGCACGAGGATCGCGGGATGGTGCTCGGTGGGGTAGGCGAAGAGCTTGTAACCGCCGACCGGCACGTCCTCGACGCGCGCGATGAGCTTCGGCTCCGTCGCTTTCGGCTGCGGAAAAATCTTGTCCTTCACCAGCCATCCGCCGCCGACGGCGAGTGCTGAGCCGCAGGCGACTTTGCAAAACTGCCGGCGCGAAACGTCGTGCTCGTCCGACTGGCGGACGGGAAAGGTGGATTTCCAATCGGGATGGTCAAACATCGTATGCGGTCAGTGGCAGGTGCAGTTTCCGGCGCAGCGTGCGCTGAAGCCGGCTTCGTCCCAGACGGCCGCGCTCGCGGCGTCGGGCGCTCCGGCGCGGGAGAGTTCGAAAGGGTCGAAGTCCGCGCCCTCCCACGGCAGGAAATCGAGCACCTCGAAGGGCAGGGCTTTCATCTCCGGCGCGGTCATCATGTTGACCTTCGTGCGGACGGTCTGGCGGCCAAATTGGAACTCGTTCACCGGCTGCTCGCGGCGGTGGTTTTCGATGTATTCGCGCGGTCCGTAGTAGAGCGCGCCGCTCGGACAGACGGTGGCGCACATCGGCTTTTTCCCGACACTCGTGCGGTCGTAGCACATGTCGCACTTCATCATTAGGTCGAGATCGACCTTCATTTTCGGCACGCCGAAAGGGCACGCGATGACGCAGTTCGAGCACGCCACGCAGCGCGGTTTGGCGGCGCTGTAGACGATGCCGTGGTCGTCCTGCTTTATCGCATCCGCGGGGCAGACGCGCGCGCAGGTGGGGTCTTCGCAGTGCATGCAGACGACCGGTGCCGTCTGCACGCCCGTGGGCCGGTCCACGTATTCGAGATGGATCATCGACTGCCCGCGATGCGTGCCGCACTCCGCGCACGCCTGCACGCAAGCCTGGCATCCGATGCAGCGCGAGGGATCGAGGAAGAATTCGTTGCCGTTGAACGCGCTCATTTCACCTTCTCCACGCGGCACGCGCAGACTTTGAATTCGGGGATTTTCGAGATCGGATCGAGCGCGCGGTTGGTCACGAGATTCGCCGCCTTTTTTCCGGGCCAATGGTACGGGATGAAGACCGTGTCGGGCCGGATGGTCTGCACCACCTGCGCGGGCACGATGATCTCACCGCGCCGCGTCGTCACGCGCACCACGTCGCGATCCTTGATCCCAAGCCGCTCGGCGAGCAGCGGGTGCATTTCGCACAGCGGTTCGGGATATTGATCCACGAGGCTGCCGATGCGCCGGGTCTGCGTGCCGCTGAGGTATTGCGAGACGACGCGGCCGGTCGTGAAAAAGATCGGGAACTCCGCATCCACGTCCTCGGCGGGCGGGCGATATTCGTAGGCGTGGAATTTCGCGCGCCCGTCGGGGTGGTGAAACTTTCCACCCTCGAACAGGCGCGGCGTGCCGGGATGCTCGGGCGCGGGACACGGCCAGAAGACGCCCATGTTGTTCTCGATCTTCTCGTAGGTCATCCCGCTGTAGTCGATCGGCCCGCCCTTCGATGCAGCGGTGAGTTCGGTGAAAATCTCCCCAGCGTTT
>JANXSB010000241.1 GCA_025352865.1 Chthoniobacter sp.
GAATTTCGACTTCCCGTATTTCTCCCGCAGCATCACGGAATTCTGGCGGCGCTGGCACATCTCGCTCAGCACCTGGCTGCGCGACTACCTCTACATTTCCCTCGGCGGCAACCGCGGCTCGAAACTTTTCACCTACCGCAATCTCCTCCTCACCATGCTTCTCGGCGGCCTGTGGCACGGCGCGTCGTGGACCTTCGTCATCTGGGGCGGCATGCACGGCGTCGCGCTCATCTTTCATCGCGAGTGGCAGCGGTTCACGGAAAACGCGGGCGCGGGTTTCAAAAAAATCCTTGGCTGGCTCGCCGTGCCGCTCACGTTTTACTGGATCTGCCTCACGTGGATTTTCTTCCGCGCCGCCCCGCTCGTGGACGAAAAAACCCACGCCATCAAAGCCACCGGGCTCCAAATGGCGCAGCGCATTTTCAAAGCGTTCACGCTCTTCGGCGCGCATGGCGAGAAGTCGTTTGGCCTAGTGTGCGTTGTCATCCTCGCCGTCCTCGCGCTCCTGCACTGGCTCAATTCCCGCCGCGTCTTCACCGCCGCCTGGCAGCGTCTCCCCGACTGGGCCGCCGCCGCGCTCCTCGGCGTCGGCACCGAACTCGCCATCCTTTTCGTGCCCGTGAAATACAAGGCGTTCATCTACTTTCAGTTTTAGCGCGGCTGCGCCCGAGGCCCCCGGCCAAACTCCCGGTCAGGTGAAATCGGCCACGCCTCGTCTTTCCACGATTGCAAATTCTGGCCGGGAGCTGCCAACTCACCGCCTTATGAAAAACGAACATCCCCACATGACCAAGACAATGCACCGGATCGCGCGCTGCCTGCTCGGCGTACTCGCCCTTGCTGCGACCACCGCTTTCGCCGCCGAACTGAAGTTCACCACCACGCCAAACTTCTTTGAGGCTGCGCCCGACAGTCAGCCGCTCGGCCCGTGCCACGGCGGGTTGGTCGTGGATAAGGCGGGGAACATTTATGTCACCACCGACACCCCGCGCGGCATCGTGGTCTTTTCCCCCAACGGAAAATTTCTTCGCGCCTTCGGGCCGGCGCGGGTTCACGGGTTGGAAATCCGCGAGGAAAACGGGACGGAAGTGATTTACGGCGCGCGCCCGGCCGATCACGAGGTCATCAAGCTCAAGCTCGACGGCACGCAGGAATGGGCGATCCATTTTCCGCCCGAGGCAGGCCTCTACAAGGAGGCCAAGAACTTCAATCCGTGCGCCGTGACCGTGGGGCCGGATGGCTCGATCTTCGTGGCCGATGGCTACGGCGCGAACTACGTGCTGAAGTTCGACAAGGAGCGCAAGTTTGTGAAGGCCTTTGGCGGACCGGGTGAGGAGGAGGGAAAGTTTAACACCTGCCACGGCATCGCCCTCGACACGCGGCAGGGCAAACCGCTGCTGCTCGTGTGCAACCGCAACAGCAACCGCGTGGAGTATTGGGATCTCGAAGGCAACTTTGTGAAAGTCATCCAGAAGGATCTGCGGCAGCCGGCGGCGGTGCATATCCGGGGCGATTACGCGGTGTTTCCCGAGCTGCAGGGCCGGGTCACGGTCCTGGACAAGAACGGCGCGATCGTCGCGCAGGTCGGCGACAATCCCAATCCCCGTCAGCGCGCCAACTACGGCCTGCCGCAGGACCAGTGGCAGGACGGCATCTGCAACTCCCCGCACGGCGCTTCGATCGACAAGGATGGGAATCTCCTCGTCGCGGAGTGGACCCAGTTTGGCCACCTCCACAAATTCACGCGGGTGCCATAGGGCGGACTGCGAGCGAGGGCACGTTTCACGCCGTTCGCCCGGAGACCAAGCTCCCGCGGCCTCTGCCGATCAGCCTCCGCATCGGCCCGCCGCTCCTTTTTTCCGATGTGGGAAACGCGCGCGCCGGCTGGCAGGACATCGCCGCCCGCCTCGAAGCCGCCGTCACCGCGCTGCGCGACGCGCGGGTGGGTTGAAGACTGCGCCTCAGACCCGCCGGCGGCGCAGGGCGAGGAGCGCGCTGCCGCCGAGCAGCAGGAGGGCGGCGCTGGCGGGCTCGGGTGCGGCACCGGTCAGCTCCACGATCCGGTCGTTGCCGTTGTCTGCGACCCAGACATTCCCCGCGCTGTCCACGGTGATTCCGTTCGGGTAAGAAAATTGCCCGTCATCGGAACCATTGCTTCCGAAAGTGGCAAAGCTACCCGCGAAGTCCGATGGATTGAAGCTGTCGATCCGGTAGTTCAGCGTGTCGGCGACATAGATATTCCCCGCACTGTCCATGGTGATTCCGGTCGGGTTATTGAAGTGCCCGCTGCCGCTTCCCGTGCTACCGAAGGTGGTGAAGGTGCCCGCGAAGTCCGATGGATTGAAACGGACGATCCGGTTGCCGGCGGTGTCGGTGACATAGACATTCCCCACATTATCTAGGGCGACACCTTGTGGGTTAGCAAACTCCGCGCTGCCGAATCCATAAGTAGTGCCGAAGCTCGTAAAGGAACCCGCGAAGTCCGACGGATTGAAACGGTCGATCCGGTTGTTATTAGCCTCAGCGACATAGATATTCCCCGCACTGTCCATGGTCATGCCCCACGGGTATTCAAACTGCCCGCTGCCCGTCCCGCCACTGCCGAGGGTGGTGAAGGTGCCCGCGAAGTCCGACGGATCGAAACAGTAGATTCGGTTTTCGGCCGCGTCGGCGACATACACTTTCCCAGCACTGTCTATGATAACACCTGAAGGGAAATAGAACTGCCCGCTGCCGGTCCCGAAAGTACCGAAGGACGTGAAGGTGCCCGCGAAGTCCGACGGATTGAAACGGTCGATCCGACCGTTACTCGCGTCGGCGACATAGATATTCCCCGCACTGTCCAAGGTGACATTGGTCGGGCCGTAAAACTCCCCGCTCCCGGAGCCTTGCGTGCCGAAACTCTGCACCCACGACAGCCCCGCGCGGGCCGGGGCGGCGGTGAACGCGCAGAGCGCGGCGGCGCTGGCGGTGAGGAGGCGGTGGGTGGTGGTCTTAGTTTTCATGGGCATGGGCTGTCTGCGATTGTTGGTTTGAGTTGTGAGATTCGGTGGATGCGGGCCGGTTTTTCTCCCCTACCCACCAAACAGCACCTCCACCACATCCGTCCATACATTCGTCGGGTCGCCGTC
>JANXSB010000267.1 GCA_025352865.1 Chthoniobacter sp.
GGAGCGGCTCGCCGCCGGTGATCTCGATGAGCGGGCAGTCGAGCGCGAGCACCTCGGCGAGCACGTCGCTGACGGCGCGCTTTTTCCCCTCGTAAAACGCGTACTCCGTATCGCAGTAGGTGCAGCGCAGGTCGCACGCGGTCAGACGCACGAAGACGCAGCGCCAGCCCGCCCACGAACTCTCGCCTTGGATGGACTCGTAGATTTCGTTGACCTTCAGCGTGGGTGCTTTGACGGCGGCGACGGACATTTATGTGGGACGGGATTAACGGGATTTCTGAGATCGAGGAAAGCTGAGCTTCGCGCATTTCGGCAAAAAATCCTGTTCATCCCGTCAATCCCGTCCAAAAACTCCGCTCCCATTTCTTATGCCCAACCGTATCGACCAGAAATTCGCCGCCCTCCGCGCGGCGGGAAAAAAGGCGCTCATCGCCTACATCGCCGCGGGCGACCCGAGTCTCGACGCCACCCGCGAATTGGCTCTGGCATTTGAAAAGGCGGGCGTGGACATTCTCGAACTCGGCGTCCCTTTCTCCGATCCGCTGGCCGATGGGGTGGTCAATCAGCTCGCCGCGACGCGGGCGCTGGCGGCGGGGACGACCGTGCGCAAAGTGCTCGATTGCGTGCGCGCGATCCGCGCGCAGTCGCAGCTCCCCATCGTGCTCTACACGTACATGAATCCGATCTACCGCTTCGGCTTCGAGGCGTTTCATCGCGCGGCGGAGGCGGCGGGTGTGGACGGGCTGCTGATCCTCGATCTGCCGCCGGATGAGGACGCGCAGAATGCGGAACTCTCGGAGCACACTGGCCTGAAACGCATCCGGCTGATCGCGCCGACGACACCGCCGGCGCGTATCGCGCAGCTCACCGCCAACGCGAGCGGTTTCATTTATTACGTCTCACGCGAAGGCGTGACGGGCGAGCGTACGGAAGTGGCGGATTCGCTGGCGGAGCGGGTCGCTGAGATTCGCGCGACGACGGCGCTGCCAATTGCCGTGGGGTTTGGAATCTCGACGCCGGAGCATGTGCGGCAGGTGGCACAACATGCGGACGCGGTGGTGGTGGGGAGCGCGATCGTGAAGCAGATCGCGGAGTTTGGAAAAGACGCGGCGCTCGTGGAAAAGCTGGGCGCGTTTGTGCGTCCGCTGGCGGCGGCGGCGAAGGCGTAGGCGGCTGCTTTTGGAAAACGAAAAGAGCGATCCGAAACCGGATCGCCCTTTTGTTTGGTGAATGCTGATGGCCGCCTACTTCCCAATCTGCGGGCCGGCACCGATGTCCTCGGCGGTGGGCATCTTGAGATCGCGAATCCAGATGCTGCGGTAGCGCGTTGGGCTGCCGTGGTCTTGCAGGCGGATCGGGCCCTTTTCGCCGTGCGCGTGGTAGGTGCCGACCTGCCGGTGCGGCGTCTCGCCGATGAGGACGGTGTGGTTTTGCGTAACGACGCCGTTGTGCAGCACGGTCACGACCATCGGCTTCTCGAGCTTGCCTTCCTTGAAGCGCGGGCCTTCGCAAATGATGTCGTAGGTCTGCCACTCGCCGGGCTTGCGCGAGGCGTTCACCTGCGGCGGCATGTAGCCGTAGATCGCGGTGGCCTGGCCGTCGGGGTAGGTCTGGTTTTCGTAGTTGTCGAGCACCTGGATTTCATAGCGGCCGAAAAGAAAGATGCCGCTGTTGCCGCGGCCCTGACTTTTGCCGGTGGGGGGAGTCGGCGCGGTCCACTCGACGTGGAGTTGGAAGTCGGGGCCGAATTCATCCTTCGTCTGGAGGTCGCCGCCGCTCGCGACCATCGCCCCGTTTTCCAATTTCCATTTCGCCTCGCCGCCGCCGGATTTCCATTTGGACAAATCCGTGCCGTCGAAAAGCACGGTCGCGTCGCTCGGGGCGGTGCTGGCTTTTTCCTGCGTCGGAAATTCGCCGGGCGTGATGATGACGGGCTGCGGGCGTCCGCTGTCGTGGACGTGCCATTTCGTGCCGGGGATGAGCGGCGTGTCGGTGTAGCCGAGATCGTCGGCAAAGGCGCTGACGGAGAGCGCGGCGAGGAGCAGTGGGAGGGTCGTTTTCATGGGGTTAGAGAGTTTGGAAGGCGACGATGAACAGGCAAACGCGTCGCTTGACGAGAAAATACTGACCTTTTCACCGCCCACCACGCGACGACTAGCCGAGCCGGTAAACGATGCGCGCCTTGTTCAAATCGTAGGACGACATCTCGATCTTCACGCGGTCGCCGAGAGTGAGGCGGATGAAACGCTTGCGCATTTTTCCGGAGATGTGTGCGAGTACCTGATGCTTGTTCGCGAGGGCGACGCGGAACATGGTGCCGGCGAGGACTGCGGTGATGGTTCCGTCGGTTTCGATAACTTCTTCAACTGGCATAATAATGGGGACGACTGCTGCGCCGCGCGGGCCGGGGCGATGTGGATGGTGGTGGCGGGATTCGACTCCGGCCGGGTGACACTGCTTTCCGAGAAGCACTCCGCACGACACAACACGCCGGGCGGAGGGGCGGCGACACTCGCCGGTTTCGGCGGCAATGCAAGGCTTTGCGGAGGGAAAAATTGCGCGCAGCGCAATGGGCACGCTCGCTCGCGATCAGCGTCTGCTGCTGCCCATCCACGGTGCGGCGCTGACGGCAGCGGAGCCGTCGGCGTCCGTGCGCTTATCGTCTTTCTCGACCGGCCGCCGGCAAATCTGGCACCGCCACGGACGGCGCAGACTGACAATCCACATCGCCACCCACGGGATGACCCACAGCCCGGCGGTCACGAGTGTGACGATGAGTTGAAAAGCGTGATCGAGGCAGCGGCGGTAGATCGGGCGTTCGCAGCGGCACGCGCGGCAGAAGCCCGACGCAGTGACCTTGACGGTGTAAATGGTGTGTCTCATGCCGCAAAGCATCGCGTGCCGATGTGGCTGGCGTCGGACGGCAATGTAAAATTTACCCTCCCAAAAAAGCATCCGTGGCGCGGCGCGGAAATCCCCTTCGCCGCTGGACACACGAACGGCGCGGCTCTATAGCGTGCGCTCCCTTTTTCAAAAAAAACCCAGACCCACCCAGCCATGAGATTCGCCAACCAAGTCGCCATCGTCACCGGAGCCGGACGAGGAATCGGCCACGCCATCGCCCTGCGGCTCGCGAGTGAAGGCGCGCGCGTGGCCGTGGTCAGCCGCACGGAGCTGAACGCCGTCCGCACCACCGATGAAATCAACGCCACGCACGCGGGCCTGGCCGTGGCTTACGCGGTGGATGTAGCGGACACGAAGTCCGTGAAGGCGCTCGCCGAGCGCGTGCTCGCGGATTTTTCCCGCGTGGACATTTTGGTGAACAACGCCGGGCTGACACGCGACGGGCTTTCGATGCGGATGAGCGAGGCGGATTGGGACGTGGTCGTGGATACGAATTTGAAGGGCGCGTTCAATTTCATCCAAGCCGTCGAACGTCCGATGCTCAAGCAGCGCAGCGGACGGATCATCAACATCGCGAGCGTCGCCGGGATCATGGGTAATGCGGGCCAGGCGAATTACGCGGCGAGCAAGGCGGGTCTGATCGGGCTGACGAAAGTGATCGCGCGCGAGCTGGCGAGCCGCGGCATTACGTGCAACGCGGTCGCGCCGGGCTTCATTGCCACGGACATGACGAGCGGGCTGCCGGAGGAGTTGAAAACGGGCGTAGTGACGCAGATTCCACTGGGGAAATTCGGCGAGCCGGAAGACATCGCGAGCGCGGTGGCTTTCCTCGCGAGCGCGGAGGCGAAATACATCACCGGGCAGGTTTTGACGGTGGATGGCGGGATGGTGATGTGAGGCAGGTAAGAGGTATAAAGGATGAGGTATGAGGGTTCCGATTTCATCACTCATCCTTCATACCTCATAACTTTCTTCCCATGCTCCTTTACCTCCTCCGCCACGCCGACGCCGACACGCCCGCCGCGAGCGACGAGGCGCGCGCGCTTTCCGACAAAGGAAAAATGCAGGCGGAAAAGGTCGCGCGGTTTTGCGAAGCGCACGAGATGCACCTCTCACTCGTCCTCACCAGCCCGGTGCGGCGCGCGCACGAGACGGCGCAGATCGTGGTCGCAAAGATGCGCGCGGAAATGCTCATCGCGCCGTGGCTCGCGTGCGGTATGCACCCGCAGGCAGCGCTGGAGGAACTCGGCGCCTACCGCAGCCAGGGCAGCGTCATGCTCGTCGGGCACGAACCGGATTTCAGCCAGCTCGCCGCGCATCTCCTCGGCGTGGCGACGAATACCTCGCTGCACATTCGCAAAGCCTCGCTCACGCTCATCGAACTCGACTTCTTCCGCGCCGGCGCAGGCCGGCTGCAATTTTCCCTGCCGTGCAAACTGATGTAATCCGCCCGGCGGATTTCGCCGCCGAAGCCGCGCAGTTCATCCTCCGGCACGCCCGCGCCGCCATCGCCGAACGCGGCCTTTTTCGCCTCGCGCTGAGCGGCGGAAACACCCCGCGCGCCGTGCATGCGCAGCTCGCCGTGCTCGGCGCAGACCTGCCTTGGAATCGTGTGCAGATCACCTTCGGCGATGAACGCTGCGTCCCGCCCGATCACGCGGACAGCAACTACCGCATGGCCCGCGAGACCCTCTTCGATGCGGTCGCGATTCCGGCCGGCAACGTCTTCCGCATCCGCGGCGAGATCGCTCCCGCCGCCGCCGCGCACGAGTACGAGGACAAGCTCGCCGCCGTCGCCGCGCGCTGCGGCGAGCCGCGCTACGTCCACGACCTCGTGCTGCTCGGGCTCGGCGAAGACGGCCACACCGCCTCGCTTTTCCCCGGCTCACCCGCGCTCGATGAAGCCGCGCGCAACGTCATCCCCGCGACCGGCCCGAAGCCGCCGCCGCAGCGCATCACGATGACTTTCCCGCTGCTCAATGCGGCGCGGCACGTTGCGTTCCTCGTCACCGGCGCGGGCAAGCACGCGCTCGTCGAGGAGATCGCCGCGGGCGGGACCGAGTATCCCGCGGGCCGGGTGCGCGCGGCGGCGGTGACGTGGATCGTCGGGTAGTAGGACAGGCATCCTGCCTGTCGTGGTGGGGCAGGCATCCTTGCCTGCCCGAGTAGATTTCAGCCGTGCCACCGCAGGCTGGGAAGCCTGCGCCCCTCCGACAGGCAGGATGCCTGTTCCACTACGCAAACAGCCCCGGCACCGGTTTTCCCAGCCCGTCCTTCGTCACGTAAAACGGCCGCTCCTCGATCGTGTAGGACAGCTTCGGCGAAATGCCCATCGCGCGATATAGCGTCGCGTGCAGATCGGTAATCGTCACCGGATCGCGCACCGTTTTGCACGGACGCTCGTCCGCCGTCTCACCGTGGACGTGCCCGCGTTTCATCCCGCCGCCGAAAAGCAGCACGCTCCCCGCCTCGGTAAAATGCCGGTGCATGCCGTAGTGCAGCGGCACCTCGATCTTGTCCGGCACGCGCGCCTGCGTGCGAAGCTGCGCGCCTTCCTTTCCCTCGATCATCATGTCGCGCGAAAACTCGCTCGCCAGCACCACCAGCGTGCGGTCGAGCAACCCGCGCTGTTCGAGATCGAGGATGAGCTGCGCGATCGGCGCATCGATCATCTTCTTCATGTTCACCAGCCGCGCGTGACCGTTCTCGTGCGTGTCCCAATTCAGGAACGGAATGTATTCCGTCGTCACCTCGATGAACCGCGCTCCGACCTCCGCCAACCGACGCGCGAGCAGACAGCCGAGCCCGAATCGCCCAATCGTCCCCGCCTCATAATCGCCGTCGCGATTCTGCTTCGCGCCATCGATCCGCACCGGGTCAAAGCCCGCCGGCACATACTTCGCGAGCGATTTCTTCGGTTCGAGCGAGAGGTCAAACGCCTTCGCCGCGGGCGAGCTGAGCAGCCGGTGCGCGTTGTCCATCGCGCGGAGAAAAGAGTCGCGCTGATACTCGCTGCCGTGCTGCCCGATGGGGCTGGCGTCGAGCAGGCGGCGGTAGAATTTGTCGCGATCCTCGAAGCGCCCCGGCGTCATCCCGGCGGGCGGCTGCACCGCGCGCGCGGCGTCGTGCGGAAAGGGAATGTTGAACGGTCCAAATTCGCTCCCGAGAAATCCTGCCGTCGTGAACGCCTTCAACTCCTCACCTTCCCCGAGATCGAACCGCTGCCCGATATTGATGAACGCCGGCACCGCCGGATCGCGCGGCCCGAGCGTGCGCGCGAGAAACGCGCCGAGATGCGGCGCGGCCACCGACTGCGGCGGCACGTAGCCCGTATGCCAGTTGAACTGATGCCGCGAATGCAAAATGAACCCAAGGTCTTCCGCCTGCGCTGTGCGGATCAGCGTCCCGCGATCAATGACCGCCGCCATCTTTTCCAGCCCCTCGGAAAAGCGCACGCCATCCACCGCCGTCGGGATGCTCGGGAAAGTCGAGAGCACGCTCTTCGGGTCCATCCCCTTTTCAAATGGCGCGTAGCGTTTCGGGTCAAACGTCTCCGTGTGCGCCATGCCGCCCGCCATCCACAGCACGATCATCGTGTCCGCCGTCGGCGCGATTTTTTCCAGCCCGCCGTCGGCGAAAAGCTGCGGCGCGCGTGCGGCGAGAGCACTGAGCGTGGCGGCGGAAGCGGTCTTGAGGAAGTGGCGGCGGTTTTGCATGGGTCAGCGGAGGAGTTGGAATTCGGGGAGGTTCACGAGCGCCCAGAGGAAGTCGGCGAGCGCTTCGGGCGTGGGTTTCGCACCGAGCAGACTGAGCGTGACTTCGCGCTCGGCGGCGCTCGGCGGGCGGGAGAGCATGGTGATGAAAGTGTGGTCGAGCCACGCGCCGGGATCGCGCGCGGCGTCGGCGGCTTGCTGGCCCGACGCGCGCTGGAGGCGGGCGTTGAGCGTACCGCCGTTGGTGAGTTCGAGGGCTTGCAGCGTGGTCGCGGCGCTGGCGCGGACAGGGATGACGATCTCGCGGTTCGGGCGGTCGAGCGCGACTTGCAACGGATCAGCAGCGAGGAGTGCTGCGCGGATTTTCCCGGCATGCGCCGCGGTGCTGACCGCCGGGCTGAGCGCGGAGCCGAGTTCGACAGGGATGTTGGCGAAGTCTTTGCGCAGCAGCGGTTCCAAGCTTGGCCCTTCATCGATTGGCGCGACACCTGGAGGCAGCGGTTGCGCGGTGCTCCAATACGCATCGGCAAAGGCCAGTGCATTCCAAGCGCCGTCGGGATTGCGCCGCACGCGCCACGTTTCGTCGCTGGTGATTTCCACCGCGTCCTTCTCATCGGGCAAAGCGCAGCGCACATAGAATGCGAGTCCGCTCTGCCGGTTCAGATGCGTGGGTGCGCCGGGGAATTTCTCCCGCTCGACATCGTTGATCTGTTTTTCCGTGTGGCTGGTGACATCGAGGACGATCACGTTTTCACCGGCGACGAGCAGCGGCTGGAGATTGAAGACGGCGACGCGCCCGTTGCGAAAACCGTCGCGCTGGATGGACTTCGCCTCCTTGTCATTCACGCGCATGGAAAAACCCTGGCTGGCGAGGACCGCCGCGTAGGCGTCCGAAGGCGGCTTCGCGAGCGTGAACTTTTTGCGGAAGACGACCTTATGCCGGTCACTCTCGGGCAGCACATGGTTCGTGCCGAGTTCCACCGGCGGACGCGGCGCGGTCGCAGCCGCGATTTGCTCCTGCACCGCTGCCAGCGCAGCCGTCGCCTGCGCCACGGCCGCAGCCACCTGCTCAATGAGCTGCGGATCGTTCTGCGCCGCCGCGTCCTTCGCGGCTTGCCGCGCGTCGGCGAGTTTTTTCTGCGCGGCGTCGAGCTGCGGCTGGAGCCCGCGCAGCGCCGCCCGCTGAGGGCCGAGATCGACGGGCTCACTCGTCCAAATCCACTGCGGCATGCGCAGACCATCCGTGCCGAAATCAAACTCCAGCGTGGAAGGCAGCCGCGCCCACTCGCCGCTCAACGCGCTGATCGCCGA